>NZ_JBDJLE010000010.1:0-145817 GCF_039673205.1 Stenotrophomonas sp. TWI809
GCTCGCAGGATGGCCTGGAGCCGGCCAGCGGCCGGCACTACCAACGAGCGCATGGCGGGAACCCTTTCAGTGCTTGAGCCACCACAGGGTAGTGAGGCCCGCCAGCAGGATCACCCCGCCCCAGGTGCGCAGGGCACTGCTGCGCAGCATCAGCAGCTGCTCGGCCATCCGCTTCCAGGCAAACGGGGCGGCGAACAGGAACAGGCCTTCGAGCACGGCCACCAGGCACAGGGCCGAGAACAACTCTTTCATGACATCTCCACCAACAAAACGGGGACCCGGTCTGCACCGGGTCCCCGTGGGTTACCTGCCGCCTGCAGCCTCAGCGATCGCTCTTGAGGTACTGCAGGAACGGGTCGTTCTTGTCGAGCACGATCACGCCGTTGCCGTCGGCCATCGAGCCACGATAGGCCTCCAGGCTGCGGTAGAAGGCGTAGAACGACGGGTCGGCCGAGCCGGCCTTGCCGTAGATGCGCGCGGCTTCGGCATCGCCGGCACCGCGCAGCTGCTGTGCATCGCGCTCGGCTTCGGCCACGATCACGGTGCTGTCGCGGTCGGCCTGGGCACGGATGGTCAGCGACTGTTCCTCACCCTCGGCACGCAGCTTGGCCGCTTCCTGCTTGCGCTGGGCGCGCATGCGCTCGTACACATCGTTGATCACCTGGCTGTCTGTGGGCAGGTCGATCTGCTTGATGCGCAGGTCGACGATCTCCATGCCCAGTTCCTTGACCGCCTTGTTGATGCCGGTCAACTGGTTGGCGATCAGTTCGGTGCGGTCGCCCGACACCAGCTGCTGCAGGGTGCGCGAGTTGATCTGGTTGCGCAGCGAGTCGGTGATGATCGGCGCCAGGCGGGCGTTGGCCAGGGTCGCATCGCCGCCGGTGGCGCGGTAGTAGCTGCGCACGTCGGAGATCCGACCGATGGCGAAGAAGTCCACGCTGACGTCCTTCTGCTCGGCGGTGAAGTAACGCGCCGGCGCGGTGTCCAGCACCTGGAAGCGGCGGTCGAACACGCGCACCGATTCCACCAGCGGCACCTTGAAGTGCAGGCCCGGCTTGATGTCCGCACGGACCACCTTGCCCAGGTTCAACACCATCGCGGTCTGGTCCTCACGGACCACGTACACCGAGCCCAGCAGGCCCAGCAGGGCGGCCACGGCCAGCCCAATCCAAAGGGAACTCTTCATCGGCTGACTCCTTCACGACCGGTGGGGCGGGTGGTCGGGCGTTCGGTATTGCGCACCCCATCCACCGGCGTGCTGGCCGGCAGCGACGGCAGCATCACTTCCGGCGTCACGGCCGGTGCGGCCGGTGCGGCAGCGCCGCGGGTGTCGCCGGGCATCGGCACGTAGATCAGCTGGCGGCCATCGCCACCGATGATCTTGCGGTTCTGGCCGAGCACCTGCTGCACGGTTTCCAGCCACAGGCGCTTGCGGGTGACTTCCGGGGCGTCCTTGTACTGGGCCTGCAGCAGGGTGAAGCGTTCGGCGTCACCCTCGGCCTTGGCCACGGCGGCCTGCTTGTAACCTTCGGCCGTGGTGCGGGCACGCGAGGCCTGGCCGCGCGCTTCCGGCACGACCTTGGCCGCGTAGGCCTGGGCTTCGTTGATCAGGCGTTCCTTGACCTGCTGGGCGCCGTTGACCTCGTCGAAGGCCGGCTTGACCTCTTCCGGCGGGCGCGCATCGGGCAGGGTCAGGCCGGTCACGACCAGACCGGTCTGATAGGCCTTCAGCGAGGCCTGCAGGCGCTCTTCGGCGACCACGGCCAGCGGGCCGCGGTTGTTCAGCACGGCATTGAGATCGGCACGACCCACCTGCTCGCGCACCGCGCTCTGCGCCGACTGCTCCAGCACCTGGTCGGCCGAGACCGAACCGAACAGGTACTGCTGCGGATCGGCGATGCGGTACTGCACGTTGACCGAGACGTTGACGATGTTCTCGTCCCGGGTCAGCACCGGTACCTGGCTGCTGAAGGTCTTGATCTGGGTGGCGTTGACCTTGGTCACCGACTCGATCGGCCAGGGCAGCTTGAAGTTCGGGCCGGGCCCCAGGATCCGCGAGAACTGGCCGAAGCGCAGGACCACGCCGCGCTGCTGTTCGCCGATCAGCTGGAAGCTGGAGAACAGCAGCAGCAACACCGCAGCCACTGCGACCCACCGCAGGATGCCGCCATCGAACAGGTCTTTCAGCGGACCGGGCAAACCGCCCCAACCGCCGCCATTGCCGCCACCGCGAGGACCGAACGGCCCACGTCGATTCTCGTCGGGGCCTTGTCCGCCCTTGTTGCCGCCGGGTGTATTCCAGGCCATGCACGCTCCATCAAGGTAAGGTTGCCTGCGGGCCACTCCCGCACCGTCAACCGTTAAAACGTTAAATCGCTGTCGATTCTACTAGATGGGGCAGATCGACAGGATTGGAAGGGGGCACGCATCTCGGGGAACGATTCATAACCGCCTCCGCGACCGTCCGTGAGGGTCCCCGCGCGCCGGAGCAGCGGGTAAGGTGGTGTTTTCCCCCGTCAGGCATCTTCATGGCAATTCCCGACCGGTTCAACGCTTTCCGCATCCACCAGGACGATACCGGCTACCACGCCGGGCTGGAACCGATCGGCCTGGACCAGCTCAACCCCGGCGAGGTGGTCCTCCGCGCGCACTGGTCCTCGGTCAACTATAAAGATGCGTTGGCCGGCACCGGCAAGGGCAAGATCCTGCGACGCTTCCCGCTGGTCGGTGGTATCGACGTGGCCGGCACGGTGGTCGCTTCGACCGACCCGACCTACCGCGAAGGCGATGCGGTACTGGCCACCGGCTGCGGGCTGAGCGAGACCCGCGATGGCGGCTACAGCCCGTATGTGCGCCTGGCCGCCAGTGCGGTGATCCCGCAGCCGACGGGACTCACCCCGCGTGAGGCGATGATTTTGGGCACGGCCGGCTTCACCGCTGCGCTGGCCCTGGTGCGGATGCTGGACAACCGGCAGACCCCCGCCCACGGACCGCTGGCCGTGACCGGGGCGACCGGCGGGGTCGGCTCGCTGGCGGTGGACATCTTCACCCGGGCGGGTTTCGAGGTGCATGCGATCAGCGGCAAGGCCGACCAGGCCGACTACCTGCGTGGACTGGGTGCCCGCGAGGTCCTGCCGCGGGATGTGCTGGCGACCGCCCGGCCGATGGAATCGGCGCGCTTCGGGGGCGGCCTGGACAACGCCGGCGGCGCGATGCTGACCAGCCTGCTGGCCCAGACCGTGCCCTACGGCTCGGTGGTCAGTGCCGGCCTGGCCGCGAGCCCGGCGCTGGACATGACGGTCATGCCCTTCATCATCCGCGGCGTGTCGCTGATCGGTGTGTCGTCCTCCAGCGCACCGCGTGATCTGCGCGAAGCGGTCTGGGCGAAGCTTGGCGGCGCCTGGAAACCGGCGCATCTGGAGACGATCTGCACGGGCGAAGTCGGGCTGGATGGCCTGCCGGCGGCGTTCGATACCCTGCTCGCGGGCGGCCACCACGGCCGCACGGTGGTACGAATCGACTGAGCGTGGCAGCCGGGCGACGGACGGCACGTCCGGCGCTTCACGACGGTGCGAGGCCCGCACTACACTGCGGGCATCACACGGGGAACACCATGGCACGCATTCTGATCGTCGACGATTCACCGTCGCAGCTGTTGGGGATACAGCGGATCGTCGAAAAACTCGGTCACCAGATCCTGACCGCCACCGATGGCGCCGCCGGGGTCGAAACGGCCAAGGCCGAACTGCCCGATCTGGTGCTGATGGACGTGGTGATGCCCAACCTCAATGGTTTCCAGGCGACCCGCACGCTGGCGCGCGACGCCTCGACCAAGCACATTCCGGTGATCCTGGTGACCACCAAGGACCAGGACACCGACCGCATGTGGGGCATGCGTCAGGGCGCCAAGGCCTATATCACCAAGCCGTTTTCGGAAGACGAACTGTCCGAGGTGCTGGAGCGCGTTTTCAGCCACCAGGAACCGCCGACGGCGTGAGCTGATGGCACGGTGAGCCGACCAACGGTCGGCTTCTACCGCCAAGGCAATCGCGGCCGCCCCGGTAGACACCGACCGTTGGTCAGTGCGCAACGATGACCCGGACGCCGCGCACCACCTGCCTCAGACCTTCTCGCCAAATGCCTTGGCCAGCGTCTTGTACGCTTTCTTCTGCGCCTCATCGGTCGGCGCCGGCGCAATGATCTCCAGCTCCACGATCTGATCGCCATCCGGGTTGCCCGGCAGGCCGCGGCCACGCAGGCGCAGCTTGCGGCCGGCATCGGACTCGGCCGGCACCTTCAGCTCCACCGCACCGCCCAGGGTCGGCACGCTGATGCTGGTCCCCAGCGCAGCCTGCCACGGGGTCACCTGCAGGGTGTACAGAATGTTGCGGCCATCCACCTCGAACTGCGGGTGCTCGGCGTATTCCACTTCCAGCAGCAGGTTGCCGCCACCGGTGCCCTGCCCGGTCAGGCGGATCACCTGGCCCGGGCGGATGCCCTTGGGCACGCGCACATCCAGCTGCTTGCCGCCCACGTTGATGCGCAGGCTGTCGCCCTGATAGGCCGCTTCCAACGGCACCGACAGCTTGGCGCGGGTATCGCGGGTCGGCTGCGGCCCCTGGCTGGCGCCGCCGAAGCCACTGGCGCGACCACCGCCACCGCCGCGCTGGCGCGCGAACAGGCTCTCGAAGAAATCGCTGAAGCCGCCGCCACCGGCGCCGCCCCCGAACACCTCTTCGAAGTCATAGCCCTGGCCACCGCCATAGTTCGGCGGGGTATGGAACTCCTCGCCAGGCCGGTAGCCCTGCGCCTTGAGCTGGTCATAGGCCGCGCGCTTCTGCGGATCGCGCAGCGCCTCGTAAGCCTCGTTGACCGCCTTGAATTTGTCCTCGGCCCCGGCTTCCTTGCTCACATCCGGGTGGTACTTGCGCGCCAGCCGACGGTAAGCGGTCTTGATCTCAGCATCGCCCGCGGTGGGTTCCACCCCGAGCGTGGCGTAGTAATCCTTGAATTCCATCCAAACACCTCGACTAAGTTCGGCCACCCGCGTGGGCGGGCGCCGTCCGCGCAATTCTAGCCGCTGCGGACCGGCCCACCGTGACGCCGGGCGCGAATGATCCTGCGCAATGCGGCGGACATCCCAGCCGGCTACGCTGCCCCGGTAGCCCGCCTCTCCCGCTCCAGATGGGTCTGCACGTCCGGTTTTCAACGTGTTGACATGGCCATCCCATGCCCCTCACTACCCTGCCTGTGTCCAAGGAGTCCGTATGACCATCCACGTTGGCGACCGCATTCCCGAAGTCACCCTCAAGCGCATCCGCGAGGGCATGGAGACCATCGACACCCATGCCCTGTTCGATTCGCGCAAGGCGGTGCTGTTCGGCGTGCCCGGCGCATTCACCCCGACCTGTTCGGCCCGGCACCTGCCCGGCTTCATCGAGCAGTTCCCCGAGTTCCGCCACCGCGGGATCGAAGTGTTCTGCATGGCGGTCAACGATCCGTTCGTGATGAAGGCCTGGGGCGAGAGCCAGCAGGTGCCCGACGGCCTGCAGCTGTTGTCCGACGGCAATGGCGAGTTCACCCGGGCCCTCGGCCTCGAGATGGATGCCAGCAGCTCCGGGATGGGCATCCGCTCGCGCCGCTTCGCGCTGTACGTCGAAGACGGTGTCGTGCGCGAAACCTTCATCGAGGAACCCGGAAAATTCGAGGTGTCTTCGGCCCAGTACGTGCTGGAGCATCTCCCCCGCTAGACCCACGCAACAGAGGAACCCGGCCAGCCATGTCAACGCCAGCCAAGAACACCCCCAACAACGCCCGCCCGCCGGGCATCAGCGACACCGCCACCCTGCGTGCCAAGGCCCGCAAGGACATCGAGGATGGCGCGATCACCGACAGCTACAGCGCCGACCGCAAGGCGGTGATCAAGCTGCTCAACGATGCGCTCGCCACCGAGTACGTCTGCGTGCTGCGCTACTACCGCCATTACTTCATGGCCAAGGGCATGCTCGCCGATTCGATCAAGGCCGAGTTCCTGGAGCACGCACAGCAGGAACAGGCGCACGCCGGCAAGCTGGCCGAACGCATCGTGCAGCTGGGCGGCGAGCCGGATCTGAACCCGGATACGCTCACCGCGCGCTCGCATGCCGAGTACAAGGAAGGCAGCGACCTGCGCGACATGGTCCGCGAGAACCTGATTGCCGAGCGCATCGCGATCGACAGCTACCGCGAGATGATCAACTTCGTCGGCGACAAGGACACCACGACCAAGCGCATCCTCGAAGAGATCCTCGCGCAGGAAGAAGAGCACGCCGACGAATTCGCCGATCTGCTGGATGGCTGGATCGGCGAGTAATGCCGACCGCGTGCCGGCTCTTGGCCCTGTAGTGCCGGCCGCTGGCCGGCTCCTGCAGCATCCGAACGGCGTGCAATGCCGGCCAGCGGCCGGCACTACCGTTCATGGTGTGATGCCGGCCAGCGGCCGGCACTACCGTTGATGGGATGATGCCGGCCAGCGGCCGGCACTACCCGATCGCGGGCAGCAACCCGTCAGCGCAGGATCCGGAACCGCACCTGCGTCCACGCACCATCGGCGGCCAGCGCGGTCAGCGTGTGCTCACCCACCTCGTCGAAATCGCGCTGGAACAGCCGCGCGCCTTCAGTGCGGGCGATCCAGCGGTCATCCAGCAGCCAATCCACGGTCGTTTCATTGCCCAGTGCACGCAGTTGCAGGCGAACGCCGCGCTCGGCGTTCGGCGCGCGTGCGAGGGTGGCGCGGTCGTTGAGCCCCTCGATATGCAGCGTCCCACCACTCTCTCGACCATCGTCGCTGCAGTCCGGGGACAACGCAGGCAACTGCGAGGCCTGACGCTGCGCCTGCGGCAACCACGGCGACAACAGCGCCGGCCAGCGCGCGATCTCACGCGACTCCGCCGCATGCGGTCGGCTGCACTCCGGCGACAGCCGCAGCCCCGTGCGCGCATCCACCTGGAACCGCTGCAGACCCGGCTGCCACAGCCGCGCCTCGCGCTCGGCGAAGGTCGGCGGCACCGCCCCATCGAGCACGAACGCCGGCATCCGCCGCTGGCACAGCGCGGGCGCCATCTGCTCGGCCAGACCACCGGTCGGCCAGCAGATATCGGCCTGCGCCACGCTCGCCGGCATCGGCGCCGCACGGGCATCGCCGGCCTGGCGCGGCAGACTGTCGACCACCTCGAACATCAGCGGCAACGCGGTCACCGCGCCGTACTGCCCGGGCAGCGGCGTGCCATCCGGGCGCCCCACCCACACACCTACCGTGTAATGGCGCGTCGTGCCGATCGCCCAGGCATCGCGGTAGCCGTAGCTGGTGCCGGTCTTCCAGGCCACACGTGGGCGGCCGGTGACATCGAAGGTGCCGGTGCCGTAGCCCGGGCGGGGATTGGACTCGAGCACCTCGCGGGTGATCCACGCCGCGCCGGGGGACATCAGGCGGCGCTCGATCACCGCATCCCCGGCGGTATAACGCACCCGCCCGGCGATACCGTTGCGGTTGAACGCGGCGAAGGTGCCGACCAGATCCTCCAGCCGCGCGCCGGTGCCGCCGAGAATCAGCGAGAGATTGGGCGCACTGCCGTGCGGAAAGCGCAGATTGATGCCCGCATGCGACAGGCGTGCCGCGAAGCGCGCCGAGCCGACGCGATCCAGCAGGTCCACCGCCGGCACGTTGAGTGACAACCGCAGCGCCGTGGCGGCACCGACCGGCCCGTTGAAGGCCGCATCGAAGTTGCCCGGCCGATACCCGCCGAAGCTCTGCGGCGCATCCACCATCAGGCTTTCCGAATGGATCAGGCCATCATCCAGCGCCATGCCGTACAGGAACGGTTTCAGCGTTGAGCCCGGTGAGCGCCACGCCTGCACCATGTCCACATGGCCGAGCCGCTGTTTGTCGCCGAACGCCACCGAACCGACGTAGGCACGTGCCTCCAGTGTGCGGTTGTCCACCACCAGCAACGCCGCCGAGGTGCGCTCGGGCAGCTGTGAAAAGTAGGACGACACACGCTCTTCCAGCGTGCGCTGCAGGCCGATATCCAGCGTGCTCTCGATCCGCGCCGCCCGCGGCTGCGCCGAGCGCAGGCGCTGCGCCAACAACGCCGCATGCAGCGGGGGCTGCAGGGCGCGGGTGACCACCGGCTCGATGCGCGCATCGTCGACCTCCTCGCGTGACCACACACCGAGTGACACCATGCGTTCGAGCACCTTGTCACGCGCCCGCTGTGCCGCCTCCGGATGGCGGTCCGGACGCAACCGGCTGGGCGACTGCGGCAGCACCGCCAGCAACGCCGCCTCGGCATGCGACAACTGCGAGGCCGGCTTGCCCAGATAGGCCCAGCTCGCCGCCTCCACGCCTTCGATGGTGCCCCCATAGGGTGCACGTTCCAGATACAGCGCCAGGATCTGCGCCTTGCTCAGGTGCAGTTCCAGCTGCACCGCGCGCAGCAGCTGCTTGGCTTTGCCCCACGGCGTGCGCGTATGCGGATCGAGGATTCGCGCAACCTGCATGGTCAGCGTTGAACCACCGGAGACGATCCGCTGCTCGAACAGCCATTGCTTGCCCGCGCGCAGCAGGCCCCACGGGTTGATGCCGGGATGCCGCCAGAACCAGCGGTCTTCGTAGTTCAGCAGCGCCTTCAGATACAGCGGCGAGACGCTGTCGGCGGAGGCCGGGTAGCGCCACACCCCGTCCGCATCGGCGAACGCACGCAGCGGCGTGCCATCGCGCGCAACGACCAGGGTACTGGTGTCGCGTTGCCTGGGCAGCGGCGGCGGGAACGCGAGGTCCAGCACCAGCAGCAGTGCAAGCAGCGCCGCCGTTCCCCAGCGCAGGCAGGGCAGCACGTTGCGTCGCACGGATACCCACGACCGTTTGGAAAAAAGAGACATCATGTCCATTCAGCAGGCGGGCCGTCATCGCGACGGCCCGCCCTGCGATCAGGGCTGCACCACGGTCAGCGAGGCCGGGAGGCTGCGCCCCACCCCGCGCAGGTCGGGACGGTACATGTCCTCCACCAGCGGCGGCGGCACGCGGTAGGTGCCCGGCGTGACCGCACGCACCAGATAGAACACCTTGGCAGTGCTGCCCCGCGAGAGTTTCAGCGCGGCCACATAGCGGTCATCGCGGAACTCTTCGTGCTTGATGTTGGCCGCATCGCCGCGGTCGTTGACGCTCAACCCGTCGACCACCACATCGGCCCACTGCTTGGCATCGCCCAGGTTGAAGTTCTCGATCTCCAGCCCGGCCGGCAGCAGATCGGTCAGCAGCGCATCGGGCATGTCCACGTTCGGGGTGACGCTGACCCGCACGATCAGGGCCTCGCCTTCCTTCAGCGGACGCGGCGTCCACGGCTTGCCATCAGTGGTGTACCAGCTGCGCTCCACGCCGAGCGTGCGGCTGTCCGGCTCCGGCGGGTTGCGCGGAATGCCGGCCACTTCCAGGCTGGCGAACATCGGCGGCTCCCCCTGCGGGGTGAAGCGCACGCCCTTGGCCAGCGCGGCGTAGTCGACGCTGCGGCCGAACATGCGGCGTGCCGAGATGCTCTCGCTCTCGCCCCCCACCACCAGTTCGCCCGAGACCAGCTTGGTCTGGTTGGCCGACAGCGCCTTGCCCATGCGCGCCAGCGCCACCTGCTCCTGGGTGCTCAGCCACATCCAGCCACTGTTGCGGCGGGCGTCCAGCGCGCGACCGAGATCGACCGCGCGTGCATCGTAGGCCGGCTTGGACAGCTTGCGTTCGTGCAGCAGCGCGATCATCAATGCGTCATCGCGCACCGCGCTGCCGTAATCGCCGAAGTAGGCCGGACGGTCGTCCGCGCTCTTGGCGAAGCCGGCGGCAATGGCCGCATCGCCGCGCTTGTGATCGCCCTGCAGGGACAGCGCGATGCCCAGGTGCACCAGCGACAGGCCGGTCAGCGACTTGCTGCGTTCGTTGTCGTACAGCGCGCGCAGGGTACCCAGCGGCGCGCGGTTGACCCGGGCCAGCACGTAGCCCGAATACGCCTGGTTGGCGAACTTCAGGTTCTCGCGGCGGTCCTCGCCGTAGAACTGGTTGCCACCGGACAGCAGATCTTCACTCAGGCGGTTCAGCGCTTTCTGCAGCACGTTGTCCGGTACGGCGAAGCCGGCGTCCTTGGCGTCGAGCAGGAACTCGGCGATATACGGCGTCAGCCACGGATTGATGTAGCCGTCGTCGCCCCACATCGAGAAGTTGCCGTTGGCGACCTGCATCGAGGCCAGGCGGCCGAAGGCACCTTCCATGCGCTCGCGGCGGGTCTTGGCATCCAGCCCGTCCGCACCCAGCATGGCCGAGGTCGCTTCATCCAGCATCAGCGCGGCATAGCCCTTGCTGGTGGTCTGCTCGGCGCAGCCATACGGATAGTTGAGCGCGCCATTCAAGGCACTGGCGAACGGAATCGGCGGCAGCGCGCTGACCAGCATGCGTGCGGTCACCGAGTCGTTCATCAGGCCATCGGCCAGCCCGGCGTCCATCGTGACGGCGGCCAGCGGATCCAGCGTGCGGGTCTGTGCGCGCAGCACCTGCGGCCATGCGGCACGCACCGGCAGGTCATAGCGGCGATCGACCTTGAAGCCGTTGCCATCCACGCGCACGCGGACCTTGGCTACCGTGTAGCCCTCGCGCGCGGTCAGCGGGAAGCTCAGCGTGCTCTTGGCGTCGGCGTTGAGCTTGAGCGTGCGGCTGGCGTCGCCCAGGGTCAGCGGCCCGATGCCATCGACCTGCACCTTGAACTCGCCCGGCGTGCCGGTGAAGTTCTGCACATCCAGGGTGACCGTGCTGGTATCCCCGGGCGCCATCACGCGCGGCATGCTGGCTTCGGCCAGGATCGGCGCGCGCACCACGGTCTCCACATCGCGCTTGCCGTACTGGTCATCGGCGTACACCAGCGCCGAGACGCGCAGGGTGCCGTTGAAATCCGGCACCTTCAGCGCGATCCGCGCGATGCCCTTGGCATCGAGTTTCACCGGGCCGGAGAACAGGTCCACCGTCTGCACCCGCGCGGTCGGGCGCTTGGCCTGCGGCATCGCGGCCAGCGCCATGTCGCCACCGAACTTCAGCTTGCCGCTGCTGCCGTCGAAGCTTTCGATCACGCGGCTGTAGATGTCATACGCATCCACGCCCAGACGACGCTGCGCGAAGAAGTGCGCAGCGGCATCGGGCACCGGGAAGCGGGTGATGTTGAGGATGCCCACATCCACCGCCGAGACCGTCACATGCGCGACCTTGCCGGCCAGCTGTGGGGCACTGACGGTGACCGGCAGCTTCTGCTCCGGGCGCATCTGCTTCGGTGCCACCAGGCCGACCGCGATCTGCCGCGCCTTGCGGTCCATCGGCACATGCACCACGCCGACCGCACGGGCCGGGGTGATCTTGCTCGGGGCACTGCCGCCACGGAACACCAGCGCGGTGATGTAGACGTCGTGGCGTTCCCATTCGGCGGTGACCGGAATGTCGTAGGTGCTGCCCGGCTTGGCGTCGATATCCTGGACGTAGAGCATCTTGTCGCTCTCGACCATCAGCACGCCCTTGCCGGCATGCGGCGGGGTCACGGTGACGCGCACGGTATCGCCGGCCTTGTAGCCGGTCTTGTCCAGCGCCAGCTTGACCTTGTCCGGCCGCGCATCCAGGCCGCGGTTGTCGTCGTTCCAGCTCCAGCCGGCGTTGAAGGGATAGCGGCTGGTCAGCCCGGTGGCCGGATCGAACACGTCCAGTCGGTACTCGCCCCACTCCACCGGGACATCAACGCCGACCGCCGCACTGCCCGCATCGACGGTGCGGGTGTCCTTGTTCTCGAAGCGGCGGGTGAAGTCGTAATCCCAGCGGTTGTCGTTGAAGGTCCAGTGGTAATCACGCAGCTCGCGCACCAGCGTGACCTTCAGGCCCTTGGCCGGCTGCGGCTTGCCCGCCGCGTCCACGCGCATCAGTTCGAAGCGCGCGTTGCTGTTGGCATCCGCGCCATCCTTGGGATCAAACAACGGGCGCACACCGACCAGCGCGGCGGCCGGCCACATCACCCGCTTCAGGGTGCGGGTCACGGTGCGGCCACCGGTTTCATACACGCTGCCGGAGAGCACCACGGCGATCGGTGCGGTCGGCTTGACCTCCGCCGGCAGCTCCACGTCCTGGCGCAGTTTGCCGTCGGCCGGGAATTCGGTATCGATGACGTCACGCGCCTCGCGCGGCAGCGCGGTGGTCGGGTCGCCGAAGAAGTAGCCCGGCAGCGACTCGACCGGCGACTGCTCGGCCGCCACGGCCAACCGTGCGGTGAAGCGGTTGCCGTCGGCCGGCGCGCCGTACAGATACGCGGCATCGGCCTGCAGCTTGAGCGGCTCGCCCGGCTTGAGCGTCTTCTGCACGCTGTCCAGGTCCAGCTTCATGCGCTCGGGCAGGAACTCCTCGATGCGCAGGGTCATACCCTGGATCGCTTCCTTGCTGGCCGGGTTGGTGCGGAACTCCACCTGCCAGCGCCCGGTCGGGGCCTCGGCGGGGATCAGCTGCTCGAAACTGAAGTAACCCTGTTCGCCGGGGGTCAGGCGGGTCTCGCGGAAGGTCTTGCCGTCCGGCTGCTTCAGGCGCAGGAAGACGGGCTGCGGCTTCACCGGCTTGCCGTCGTTGTCGCGCAGCAGTGCGGAAATGCGCACGGTCTCGCCGGGACGGTACAGGTCGCGGCCCGACCAGGTGAACACGTCGAACCAGGCGTTGTCGCGCCCGGCCACGGCGAACTCGCTCAGGTCCAGCGCGGGCTGGTTGAACGGCAGCATCGAGGTATCGCCGCCACTGCTGGCGATCAGCACATGGCTGGCATCCAACGTGTAATTGAGCAGCGCATTGCCGTTGCCGTCGGTTGCGCCCTTGAGCACCACCTCACCCTTGCCATCGAGGATGCGCAGCTCGATCTTCTTCAGCGACGCCCCGCTCTGCAGCGAGGCGGTGTGCACGAACAGCTTGTCCTTGTAGGCACGCGTATGCAGGCCGATGTCGCTGACGGTGAAGAAGGCGGTGTCGTACTCGCCTTCGAACGAACCGCTGCGCTTCATCACCGCGAAATACAGGCCGGGCTGCTGCAGCTCCTTGATGTCCTGGGTCGGCAGGTAGGTGAGCACGCGCTCGTTCTGCTTGCCGCCGATCACGAAGCGGTTGACGTACACCGGCTCGGCCAACTGCGACATCGGCGTCTTGTCGCCGTAGTCGCTGTCCAGCTCCCAGCTGCCGCGGCGCCCGCCGCGCTGGTACTGGCTGAAGAAGTTCGGCAGTTCCTTCTCGCGCACGCGCAGGAACTCCACGTCCACTTCCGGCACGTTGACCGAGACCACCGGCAGGCCGCGGCTGTCCTTGGCGGGCAGCACGCTGCCCTGCGAGGCGAACCCGGCCACCGGCTTGAGCTCGCCGGTGAAGACCTTCTGGCGCAGCTCCTTGCCGATCCGGCTGCCATCGGCGGCGAGCAGATCGGGCGAAACGATCAGCGAATATTCCTTGGCCGCCTCCACGAACGGATAGCGCAGGGTCTTGCCGTCATCGGACAGCGACCAGCTGCTGTCCTCGGTGCCGACCTTCTCGGCGAAGCGGACCAGTGCATCGAAATCCTGGGTGCCGACCAGCGGGCGCGAGAACTCCAGCGCCAGCGACAGGCCGTCGCTCTTCTGATCGGGGTAGGCCCGGACCAGGGTGAACTCGGTGACCGCCTCGGCCTTGGCCGTGATCGGCGCGCCGGACGGGGCTGGTAGCTGGCCGCTGTCGTTGCGCTTGCAGCCCCCGACGCCGATGGCCAGGCCGGCGACCAGCGCCAGGCCCGCGATTCCCTTCCAGCTCCACTGCCCGAACCGACTGCGGCTAGCCATGACGTCACTCCTTGAACAAGGCGGCCAGTATACGGGCCGTCCCCGTCCGTTCACGGGCGACCCCGGGCGATCCGGGCGTCATGGGTGACCGGCAGGGCCACCGCCAAGGGCAGCCGCCAAGAGCCATCGCTAAGGCAGCCGACCAACGGTCGGCTCTACCCGGCGACGTAGAGGTCGACGTACTCGTGCACCGGCATCGCTTCCAGCGCGACCGGGTCCAGCGACGCCTCGATGATCCGGCGCTGCTGCACGGTCGGGAACACCCCGGCCAGGTGCCGGCGGAACTTGTCCTCCAGCAGCGGGATGCCCTCGGCCCGGCGCCGGGCGTGGCCCAGCGGATACTCGACCACGGCCTCCATCGTGCTGCCATCGGCGAACGTCACGTGCAGCGCGTTGGCGATGCTGCGCTTGTCCGGGTCCAGGTAGTCGGCCGTGAACTGCGGCTCTTCCACGCAGGTGATCGTCGCCCGCAGCGGATCGATGCGCGGATCGGCCGCCACGTCGTCCTCGTAGTCCTCGGCAACCAGCCGGCCGAAGATCAGGCCGATCGCCACCATGTACTGCACGCAGTGATCGCGGTCGGCCGGGTTATGCAGCGGGCCGGGTTTGTCGATGATGCGCAGGCAGGCCTGCTGGGTGCGCAGGGTGATCTGCGCGATGTCTTCGCTGCGTTTGCCGCTGGCGCGCATCTGCGCATGCACCTGCATCGCCGCTTCGACCGCCGTCTGGCCATGGAACTCGGCCGGATAGCTGATCTTGAACAGCACGTTCTCCATCACGTAGCTGCCGTACGGCCGCTGGAAGCGGAACGGCTGCCCGCCGAAGGAGACATCGTAGAAGCCCCAGGTCGGCGCGGTCAGCGCGCTGGGATAGCCCATCTCACCGGCCGCGGCCATCAGCGACAGGCGCACCGCACGGCTGGTGGCATCACCGGCCGCCCAGCTCTTGCGCGAGCCGGTGTTGGGCGCGTGCCGGTAGGTGCGCAGCGACTGCCCATCCACCCAGGCCAGCGACAGCGCATTGAGCATGCGCTCACGATCCAGACCAAGCAGGTGTGACACCACCGCGGTGGAGGCGACCTTGACCAGCACCACATGATCCAGCCCGACCCGGTTGAACGCATTCTCCAACGCCAGGCAACCCTGGATTTCATGCGCCTTGATCATCGCCTCCAGCACATCGCGCATGGTCAGTGGCGCCCGGCGCAGCGCCTCGGCATTGCGGCTGAGCCAGTCGGCGGTGGCGAGGATGCCGCCGAGGTTGTCGGAGGGATGCCCCCACTCCGCGGCCAGCCAGGTGTCGTTGAAATCCAGCCAGCGGATCATCGCGCCGATGTTGAAGGCGCCCTGCACCGGATCCAGCTCGAAGCGCGTCCCTGGCACCCGGGCGCCGTTGATCACCTGCATGCCGGGCACCAGCGGCCCGAGCAGCTTGCTGCAGGCCGGGAACGATAGCGCCGCCAACCCGCAGCCCAGCGTATCGATCAGGCAGTGCCGCGCGGTGGTGTACGCCAGCGGCGAGCTGACCGGGTAGTCGCGGACGTAATCGACGATGTCGGTCAGGACCGTGTCCCATGGCGGGCGCTGGTTGCTGTGGCTGTCATGACCGGACATCGCGATTCTCCTGTTGGGACTTACAAGGTGGTGGCAGGCACCCTTACCGCACCGTCCATCAAGACGCGGGCACTGCGGCTCATGATGGCCTTGGTGACCGTCCACTGACCGTCAACGAGCGCCGCCTGCGCGCCCACGCGCAACGTGCCGGAGGGATGACCGAAGCTCACCGATTCACGCCCACCGCCACCGGCGGCCAGGTTCACCAGCGTGCCCGGGATCGCGGCGGCAGTGCCGATGGCGACTGCGGCGGTGCCCATCATCGCGTGGTGCAGCTTGCCCATGGACAGCGCGCGCGCGTGCAGGTCGATCTCGCCCGCGGCGATCTGCTTGCCACTGGAGGACACGTAGTCCTGCGCCGGGGCGACGAAGGCGACCTTCGGTGTGTGCTGACGGGTCGCGGCCTGCTCGATGGTCTCGATCAGCCCCATGCGCACCGCGCCGTGCGCGCGGATCGCTTCGAAACGCGCCAAGGCGGCCTTGTCCTCGTTGATCGCCGGCTGCAGTTCGGTGCCGGTGTAGCCCAGATCAGCCGCGTTGAGGAAGATGGTGGGAATGCCGGCGGTGATCATCGTGGCCTGGAAACTGCCCACGCCGGGCACGTCGAGCGTGTCGACCAGATTACCGGTCGGGAACATCGCCCCGCCCTCACCATCATCGGAGGGATCCAGGAACTCCAGCTGGATCTCCGCGGCCGGGAAGGTCACGCCATCGAGGTCGAAATCGCCGTCCTCCTGCACCTGGCCCTCCACGATCGGCACGTGCGCCAGGATGGTCTTGCCGATGTTGGCCTGCCAGATCCGCACGGTGCACAGGCCGTTGTGCGGAATCCGCGCCGGATCGATCATTCCGTTGCTGATCGCGAACGGTCCGACTGCCGTGCTGAGGTTGCCGCAGTTGCCACTCCAGTCGACAAACGCGGTCTCGATCGAGACCTGACCGTACAGATAGTCAACGTCGTGCTCCGGTACCGACGGCGCGGAGATGATCACGCACTTGCTGGTGCTCGACGTCGCGCCGCCCATGCCATCGGTGTGCTTGGCGTACGGATCCGGCGAGCCGATCACGCGCATGAGCAGCGCGTCCCGCGCCGGGCCAGGCACCTGCGCGGCAGCCGGCAGGTCGGTCAGCTTGAAGAACACACCCTTGCTGGTGCCACCGCGCAGGTAGGTGGCCGGAATGCGGAGCTGGGGGAGAAACGCCATATCGAAGTCCTGATGGAAAGACGGCCCGTTGCCGGGCCGTCGTGATGCGGGTGGGATCAGGCGACCTGCGCCGATTCCAGGAAGTCTTGGGCGAACCGCTGCAGCACGCCGCCGGCCTCGTAGATCGAGACCTCTTCGGCGGTATCCAGCCGGCAGGTGACCGGCACCCGCAGCTGTTCACCGTTGCGGCGATGGATGACCAGGGTCAGCTCGGCGCGCGGCACGCGGTCGCCAAGCACATCGAAGGTTTCGGTGCCATCGATGCCCAGGGTCTTGCGGTTGACGCCTTCCTTGAACTCCAGCGGCAGCACGCCCATGCCGATCAGGTTGGTGCGGTGGATGCGCTCGAAGCCTTCGGCGGCGATCGCTTCCACACCGGCCAGACGCACGCCCTTGGCGGCCCAGTCACGCGAGCTGCCCTGGCCGTAATCGGCACCGGCGATGATGATCAGCGGCTGCTTGCGGCCCATGTAGGTTTCGATCGCTTCCCACATGCGGGTGACCTGGCCTTCCGGCTCCACGCGCGCCAGCGAGCCCTGCGTGACCTGGCCATCGATCACGGCCATTTCATTGATCAGCTTCGGGTTGGCGAACGTCGCGCGCTGCGCGGTGAGGTGGTCACCGCGGTGGGTCGCATAGGAATTGAAGTCTTCCTCGGGCAGGCCCATCTTCGCCAGGTACTCGCCGGCCGCGCTGCTGGCCATGATCGCGTTCGACGGCGAAAGGTGGTCGGTGGTGATGTTGTCGCCGAGCACGGCCAGCGGTCGCATGCCGGTCAGGCTGCGGGCACCGGCAAGCGCGCCTTCCCAGTAAGGCGGGCGGCGGATGTAGGTGCTCTGCGGGCGCCAGTCGTACAGCGGGCTGATCGGGGCGCCGTGCTCCACCTTGAAGGTGAACATCGGGTCGTAGACCTTGCGGAACTGTTCCGGCTTGACGCAGGCCTTGACCACCGCGTCGATCTCGGCATCGCTCGGCCACAGATCCTTCAGCGTGATCGCGTTGCCGTCGGCATCATGGCCGAGCGCATCCTTTTCAATATCGAAGCGCACCGTGCCAGCGATCGCATAGGCCACCACCAGCGGCGGCGAGGCCAGGAAGGCCTGTTTGGCGTACGGGTGGATGCGGCCGTCGAAGTTGCGGTTGCCCGAGAGCACGGCGGTGGCATACAGGTCGCGATCGATCACTTCCTGCTGGATCTTCGGGTCCAGCGCGCCGCTCATGCCGTTGCAGGTGGTGCAGGCAAAGGCCACGATGCCAAAGCCCATCTGCTCCAGTTCGGTCAGCAGGCCGGCTTCTTCCAGATACAGCTGCACGGCCTTGGAACCGGGCGCCAGCGAGCTCTTCACCCACGGCTTGCGGGTCAGGCCGGCGCGGTTGGCGTTGCGCGCCAGCAATGCCGCGGAGATCACGTTGCGCGGGTTGCTGGTGTTGGTGCAGCTGGTGATCGCGGCGATGATCACCGCGCCATCGGGCATCAGGCCATCGGCCTGTTCCTGCCTGCCCGAGGCCAGCTTGCCTTCATCGGCGATGCCGCGCGCAGCCAGGTCGGTCGTCGCCACACGCTTGTGCGGGTTGGACGGGCCGGCCATGTTGCGCACCACGGTGGAGAGGTCGAACTGCAGCACGCGCTCGTACTGCGCGGTGGCCAGGTCGTCGGCCCACAGGCCGGTGGCCTTGGCGTAGGTTTCCACCAGCGCGACCTGGGCATCTTCGCGGCCGGTCAGGCGCAGGTAGTCCAGGGTCTGCTGGTCGATGTAGAACATCGCCGCGGTGGCGCCGAACTCCGGCGTCATGTTGGAGATGGTGGCGCGGTCACCGATGGTCAGCGCGTTGGCGCCCTCCCCGTAGAACTCGATCCACGCCCCCACCACGCGCTCCTTGCGCAGGAACTCGGTCAGCGCCAGCACCACGTCGGTGCAGGTGATGCCCGGCTGCGGTCGGCCGGTCAGCTCCACGCCGATGATGTCGGGCAGGCGCATCCAGGACGCACGGCCGAGCATGACGCTCTCCGCTTCCAGGCCGCCCACGCCGATCGCGATAACCCCCAGCGCGTCCACATGCGGGGTATGGCTGTCGGTGCCGACGCAGGTATCCGGGAAGGCCACGCCCTCGCGCACCTGCACGACCGGCGACATCTTCTCCAGATTGATCTGGTGCATGATCCCGTTGCCCGGCGGAATCACGTCGACGTTCTTGAACGCCTTCTTGGTCCAGTTGATGAAGTGGAACCGGTCTTCATTGCGGCGGTCCTCGACGGCGCGGTTCTTCTCGAACGCGGCCTTGTCGAAGCCGGGGAATTCCACCGCCAGCGAGTGATCCACGATCAGCTGGGTCGGCACTACCGGATTGATCTGCGCCGGGTCACCGCCGGCATCGGCGATGGCATCGCGCAGGCCGGCCAGATCGACCAGGGCGGTCTGGCCGAGAATGTCATGGCACACCACGCGGGCCGGGAACCACGGGAAATCCAGGTCCTGGCGGCGCTCGATCAGCTGCCGCAGTGACGCATCCAGGGTGGCCGGGTCGCAGCGGCGCACCAGGTTTTCGGCCAGCACGCGCGAGGTATACGGCAGCGTGGCATAGGCGCCGGGCTGGAGCGCGTCGACCGCGGCCCGGGTATCGAAATAGTCCAGCGCGGTGCCGGGAAGGTTCTTGCGGTACTGAGTATTCATGGCTGGCGATAGCTGCTTGTTGGCGGGCCGGGGCGTCGTGACACCGGCGAAGAAGGAGTAGCGACGCCGCAACGGAGCAGACCGGCATCGCGCCGGCCTGGTCCGCAAGGCACCCGCGAACGGGTGCGGTACGTCTGTCTTACTTGCGCTGGTCGATCGGCACGAAGGCCTGGTCTTCCGGGCCGGTGTAGTTCGCACTCGGGCGGATGATCTTGCCGTCGATGCGCTGCTCGATGATGTGCGCGCTCCAACCGGAGGTGCGCGCGATCACGAACAACGGAGTGAACATCGCCGTCGGCACGCCCATCATGTGGTAGCTGACCGCGCTGAACCAGTCCAGGTTCGGGAACATCTTCTTGATATCCCACATCACCGATTCCAGGCGCTCGGCGATGTCGTACATCTTGACGTTCTGCTGCTCGGCGGACAGGTCCCGTGCCACGTCCTTGATGATGCTGTTGCGCGGATCGCTGACGGTGTAGACCGGGTGGCCGAAACCGATCACGACTTCCTTGCGCTCCACGCGGGCCTTGATGTCGGCCTCGGCATCGTCGGGGCTGTCGTAGCGCTTCTGCACTTCGAAGGCCACTTCATTGGCGCCGCCGTGCTTGGGACCGCGCAGTGCACCGATGCCGCCGGTGATCGCGCTGTACATGTCGCTGCCGGTGCCGGCGATGACGCGGCAGGCGAAGGTCGAGGCGTTGAACTCGTGCTCGGCGTACAGGATCAGCGAGGTATGCATCGCCTTGACCCACGAATCCTGCGGCTTCTCGCCGTGCAGCAGGTGCAGGAAGTGGCCACCGATGGAGTCATCATCGGTTTCCACGTCGATCGCACGACCGTTGTGGCTCCAGTGGTACCAGTACAGCAGCATCGAACCCAGGCAGGCCATCAGCTTGTCGGCGATATCGCGCGCGCCGGGATGGTTGTGGTCGTCCTTCTCCGGCGACACGCAGCCGAGCACGGAGACGCCGGTACGCATCACGTCCATCGGGTGCGCCGACGGCGGCAGTTCTTCCAGCGCGGCCTTGACCGCGGCCGGGATGCCACGCAGCGACTTCAGCTTGGTCTTGTAGGCGACCAGCTCGGCGCGGGTCGGCAGCTTGCCATGGACCAGCAGATGCGCGATTTCCTCGAACTCGCTGGTGTTGGCCAGATCGGCGATGTCATACCCGCGGTAATGCAGGTCGTTGCCGCTGCGGCCGACGGTGCACAGCGCGGTGTTGCCGGCGGCGGTGCCCGACAGGGCGACGGATTTCTTCGGCTTGAAGCCGGGGGCGGTAGTGGTGTCGCTCATGATCCCTCCAGAAAACAGTGTGCGGTCTTACTTCTTGGCGGCGAACAACGCATCGAGCTGCTGCTCGAAGGCGTGGTAACCGATACGGTCGTAGAGTTCCTCGCGGGTCTGCATCGCCTCCACCACATTACGCTGGTGGCCCTCGCGGCGGATGATCTCATACACGTTCTCTGCCGCCTTGTTGGCAGCGCGGAACGCGGACAGCGGGAACAGCTGGATGGCGACGCCGGCCGAGGCCAGCTCGTCGCGGCTGAACAGCGGCGTGGCGCCGAACTCGGTGATGTTGGCCAGCACCGGCACCTTCACCGCATCGACGAAGCGGCGGTAGGTATCCAGATCGTAGGCGGCCTCGGCGAAGATGCCATCGGCACCGGCCTCGACGCAGGCGATGGCGCGTTCGATCGCGGCATCCACGCCATCGACCTGGATGGCATCGGTGCGTGCGATCAGGAAGAAGTCCGGATCGGTCTTGGCATCGGCGGCGGCCTTGACCCGGTCCACCATCTCGCCCTGCGACACGATCTCCTTGCCCGGGCGGTGACCGCAGCGCTTGGCGCCGACCTGGTCTTCGATATGGCAGGCGGCCGCGCCGGCCTTGATCAGCGACTTGACCGTACGCGCGATGTTGAACGCGCTCGGACCGAAACCGGTGTCGATATCCACCATCAGCGGCAGGTCGCACACATCGGTGATACGTCGCACGTCGATCAGCACGTCTTCCAGGGTATTGATGCCCAGGTCCGGCAGGCCCAGCGAGCCGGCCGCGACGCCGCCGCCGGAGAGGTAGATCGCCCGGTAGCCGGCGCGCTTGGCCAGCAGCGCGTGGTTGGCGTTGATCGCGCCGATCACCTGCAACGGCGATTCGGCGGCCAGTGCGGCGCGGAAACGGGCGCCAGCGGAAGAAACGGGGGTGCTCATGCGACATTCCATCGTGATTGACCCATTGATAGGCGCAAAGGCCGTGCCAGGTGACAAGTGTCTGATTTCATTGAGGCAGCGAGGTGACTGCGACGTTTCACCTTGAAACATTGAAACATCTGTAACATGGCTGAAACTGAACCATTGAAACAGCCTCATGTCGATCAGCCTGCCCCGCCACCGCGCCCGCCTGTCCGATCCCGATGCCGGCCAACTGCCGGTGATCTGGACCGTCAGCGTGTCGCGCCTGACCGGACTGCTGGGGGATGTGATTCCCGAGTTCGACCGCCGCGCCCGCATCGTGCCGATCAACCTTGGTTTCGAGGAGGCAGTGGATGTCATCGGCCAGCGCCTGCGCCGCGAACACTGCGATGTGGTGATCGCCGGTGGTTCGAACGCGGCCTACCTGCGGAGCCGGCTGGAGGTGCCGCTGGTCCCGATCCAGGCCAATGGTTTCGATCTGATGGAAGCGCTGGCGCGCGCGCGCCGGATCGCCCCGCGGATCGGTCTGGTCACGCATGCCACCGACGTGCCGACGTTCGGCAGCTTCCAGCACAGCTTCGGGCTGGACATCGAGCACCGCCGCTTCGTCACCCGTGAGGATGCGCGCGACTGCATCGCCGATCTACGTGCCAACGGCATCGAGGTGATCGTCGGCACCGGCATGGCGATCGACCATGCCGAGCAGGTCGGCCTGCCCGGGGTACTGCTGTACTCGGCCGATTCGGTGCGGCAAGCCTTCGAACATGCCTTGGAGCTGACCCAGACCCTGGCCCGTTCCGGGGCATCGTCACTGCGGCGGCGGGCACCGGCCAAGCGCCGGGATGCCGACCACGCCCTGCTCGGTGACAGCGCGCCGATGCAGCAGGTGCGCGAGCACATCGCGCTGTACGCCCCGTACGACAGCACCGTGCTGGTGACCGGCGCGACCGGCACCGGCAAGGAGCTGGTCGCGCGGCAACTGCATACCGCCAGCGGCCGCCGGGGCCGTTTCGTCGCGCTGAACTGCGGGGCGATCAGCGAGTCACTGCTGGAAGCCGAGCTGTTCGGTTACAACGAAGGCGCCTTCACCGGCGCACGTCGTGGCGGTCGTGTCGGTCTGGTCGAAGCCGCCGAGGGCGGCACCTTGTTCCTCGATGAAATCGGCGAACTTCCGCTGCCGTTGCAGACCCGGCTGCTGCGGGTACTGGAAGAGCGCGAAGTGCTGCGCGTGGGCGCTACCGAGCCGACGCCGGTGGACGTGCGCGTGGTCGCGGCCACGCTGCAGACGCTGGAATCGCTGGTGGACACACAACGCTTCCGCCGCGATCTGTACTACCGCCTGGCCGCGCTGCGCATCGCGCTGCCGACGCTGCGCGACCGGCGCGCGGATGTGCCCTTGCTGATGAGCCACTTCTTCCGGCAGCTCGCGGATACGGATTCGCCGCTCTCGCCGGAGGCGCTCGCGCGGCTGCGCGACTACGCCTGGCCGGGCAACGTGCGTGAGCTGCGCAACATGGTCGATCGCCTGCGCATCCACTGGCAGCAACAGCCGGGCGCGCTGACGTTGCCGCAGATGCTGCAGTGGTTGCCGGAACTGCACGCGGCGCAGCGGCCACTGGCGGTTCCAGGCGGCGGCACCCCGGCAGCCCTCACTGCTGCGTCAACGGCGCGACCGGATGCGGCCGCGCTGCGGCGGTTGCTGGCCGACTGCGGCGGCAACCGCGAGCAGGCGTGCGCGCTGCTGGGCGTATCGCGGACAACGCTGTGGCGGTGGCTGCGCGAGGGGTCGGTGGGTTGAACAGACCGCGCGTCAGGCAGCCGGATCCAGCGGCAGCCGGAAATACACCACGCGCTCGGTTTCCTCGAATCCACAGGCCCGGTGCGCCGCCTGGGCAGTCACGTCTTCAAGCCGGCTGTCGGAGGCCAGCTCACTGCAGCCCTTCGCGCGCGTCCACGCCTTGGCCGCCGCCAGCAGCGCGCGGCCCAGGCCACGTCCCTGCCAGTCCGGCTGCACGTACCAGCCTTCCAGGAAGCCGACCGGCGTGGTCTCGGTTCCGTTGACGTAGTCGTGCCGGAGCCGCACCTCGGCAAATCCGACCGCTGCATCGGCGCAGGCCAGGAAGACGGCAGCGTCGGCGTCAGCCAGGGCGTCCTGGAGCTCCCCCAGCGTCTCATCGGCATCAGGCCACAGACCCCGCCGCAGGCTTGCCCACGCCGTGGCGTCCACACGCGTCGCGTGCCGGATGACCGGCGCGGCAGCGTTCACGGGAACAACATCCGCTTGCTCCACTGCCCGTCCACACCAGTCTCATAGCACCAGCGCTCGTGCAGACGGAACTGCGCGCCGTACCAGAACTCGATCCGCTGCGGCACCACGCGCAGGCCGCTCCAGCCGTCCGGACGCGGCACGTCGCGGCCCTCGAAGCTGGCCTCGGTGGCCGCCACGCGTGCGTCGAATGCTTCGCGCGAGGCCAGCGTCTTCGATTGCAGTGACGCCCAGGCGCCGATCTGGCTCATGCGCGGGCGCGAAGCGAAGTACGCATCGGCCTCGGCGTCGCTGACCTTCTCCACTCCGCCTTCGATCCGCACCTGGATGCCGGCTTCGCGCAGGCTGCGCCACAGGAACAGCAGCGCGGCGCGTGGATTGGCCTGCAGTTCACGCCCCTTGTGGCTGTCCAGATGGGTATAGAACACGAAGCCGCGCTCGTCGAACGCCTTCAGCAACACGGTCCGCGCGGAGGGCTGGCCGTTCGGGTCGGCCGTGGCCACCGTCATCGCATTCGGTTCGACTTCGCGGCTTGCCTTGGCTTCTTCGAACAGCCCGGCAAAGGTGGACAACGCTTCGGCATACAGATCGGTCATGGCGGTTTTCTTGTCACGCGGTTTGGGTTTATTGTCGCTGCATGCCTGCACCTGCGTACATGCCCCCGACGAAAGGTTTTCCGGATGCACTGGTCGCGCAGGCGCTGGACGACGCGCTGAACTGCGGCGCGGCCGTTCCAGTATTGGCGATCAGCGGCCTGCAGGGGAGCGGCAAATCGACGCTGGCGGCCCAGGTGGTCGCATTGGCGGCATCGCGCGGCCTGCGCGCGGCCATGCTCTCCATCGACGATGTGTACCTCACCCGTGCC
Source organism: Stenotrophomonas sp. TWI809 (assembly GCF_039673205.1). NCBI lineage: Bacteria > Pseudomonadati > Pseudomonadota > Gammaproteobacteria > Lysobacterales > Lysobacteraceae > Stenotrophomonas > Stenotrophomonas sp. TWI809. Next base: position 24,706 of record NZ_JBDJLE010000010.1, read on the forward strand.
CAGCGCCAACGTCTGGCGCGGCAGGTGCACCCGCTGCTGCTGACCCGCGGCCCGCCAGGCACCCACGATCTGGCCCTGGCCCATGCCACCTTGGACGCGGTCGCGGCCGGCGGCCCGGTCGCCCTGCCCCGTTTCGACAAACTGGCCGACGAGCGCCTGCCCGAAAAGGACTGGCCGCGCCTCGACGGCCCGCTCGACCTGCTTGTGTTCGAAGGCTGGTTCCTGGGCACGCCGGCACAGGACGAGGCCGACCTGGATCCACCGCTCAACGCACTCGAGCGCGACGCCGATGCCGACGGCCGCTGGCGCCGCTGGTGCAATCACGCGCTCGCGCAGGACTACCCCGCGCTGTGGCAGCGTTGCGACCGGCTGTGGTTCCTGCAGCCGCCGGACTTCTCGGTGATCCCGCGCTGGCGCTGGCAGCAGGAGCAGAACCTGCAGGCCGCCCAACCCGACCGCAGCAGCATGAGCCGCGCCCAGCTGGAGCGCTTCGTGCAGTACTACGAACGGGTCAGCCGGCAGGCGCTGCGTACGTTGCCGGCGCTGGCCGATACGGTGATCGCACTGGACGAACAGCGCCGGATCGTCGCGCCGCGCTGACCGCGGCATCGACGGAAACGCAGCACTCAGCCGACCAGGAAGGTCACCCGCAGATTCACCCGCCATTCGGTGATGTTGCCCTCGCCATCGGTGACGACCTTGGTTTCATTGATCCAGGCGCCCTGGATGCCCTTGACCGTCTCGGCCACCTTCTTCAGGCCGCTGCGTACCGCGTCCTCGACGCTGGTCTTGGAGGACGCGTTGATCTCGATGATTTTGGCGACGGACATGGGGCGCTCCGGTGGCGCGCGGGAGAGTCCGCGCCGGCCCACCATGGGGGCCGGCACGTAAAGGCGATGGCACGGAGATGTTAGGATCGAGGGTAATGAATCCCGCGCCGAACCTCATCCTGATTGGCCCGATGGGCGCCGGCAAAACCTGCATCGGGCGCCGGCTGGCCGAGCGCTTCACGCTGGACTTCGTGGACGCCGACCAGGCCATCGTGGACAGCACCGGCGCCAGCATTCCGGCGATCTTCGAACACTCCGGGGAGGCCGGCTTCCGCCAGCACGAGCGCCAGGTCCTGCACGCCCTGCTGGACGGCCACGGCCAACTGGTCTCCACCGGCGGTGGCGCGGTGCTGGATCCGGACAACCGCGCCGCGATCGCACGCCGGGGTTTCGTGGTCTACCTGCGGGTCAGCGTGCCGGCCCAGCTGGAGCGGCTGGCCCGTGACCGCGGCCGCCCGCTGCTGCAGCGGCCGGACCGCGAACAGGTCCTGCACGACATGGCCGCCGCCCGCGACCCGCTTTACCAGGGCCTGGCCGATCTCACCCTGGATACCGATCTCTACACGCCCGCCGAGGCCACCGCGCAGCTGGTGCTGCGCCTGGCCGCGCAGTGGCAGCGACAGGAAACACCCGAATGACCCCCTCCCCGCGTACCGTTGCCGTCAGCGGCGACACCCCCTACACCATCCACATCGGCCCGGGCCTGCTCGGCCACGGGGAGCTGCTGGCCCGCCACGTGCGCGGCCGCCATGTGCTGCTGCTCAGCGATTCCTCGGTCGCCCCACTGTATCTGGCCGGAGTGAAGTCGGCGCTGCTGGCCGCGCGTCCGGATCTGCTGATCGGTGCGCTGGTGCTGCCGGCCGGCGAAGCCTCCAAGACCTTGGCCCACTTCGGCGATGCGATCACCGCACTGGCCGCCCTCGGCGCCACCCGAGATGCCTGCGTGATGGCCCTCGGTGGCGGCGTCGCTGGCGACCTGGCCGGCTTCGCAGCCGCCTGCTGGATGCGCGGCGTGGACTGCGTGCAGTTGCCGACGTCACTGCTGGCGATGGTCGACTCCTCGGTCGGAGGCAAGACCGCAGTGGACATTCCCGAAGGCAAGAACCTGGTCGGCGCCTTCCACCCGCCGCGCGCCGTGATCGCCGATACCGCCGCCCTGCGTACCCTGCCGCCGCGCGAGCTGCGGGCCGGCCTGGCCGAGGTGATCAAGTACGGTGCGATCCGCGACCCGTTGTTTTTCCAGTGGCTGCAGGCCGAACACGCCGCGCTGCTGGCCGGCGACGACACCGCGCTGGCCCAGGCCATCGCGCGCAGCTGCGAGCACAAGGCCGAGATCGTGGCGCGCGATCCGCTGGAAAAAGGCGAGCGTGCCCTGCTCAACCTGGGCCACACCTTCGGCCACGCGATCGAAACCGAACAGGGCTACGGCGCACCGGGCAACGACAACCTCAACCACGGCGAAGCCGTCGCGGTCGGCATGGTCCTGGCCGCACGCCTGTCGGCCCGGCTGGGCATGAGCGAGGACGCCGACACCGACCAGCTGCGCGAGCTGCTGCTGCGCTACGAACTGCCGGTGGCCATTCCTGCCGGCCTGCAGCCTGAGGCGCTGCTGGCCCGGATGCGGCTGGACAAGAAGAACGTCGCCGGCCGCCTGCGCCTGGTGCTGTGGCGTGGGATCGGCCGGGCCGAAGTGGTCGCCGATGTCGACGAGGCCGACGTGCTGCGCGTGCTCGCCGCCGGCTGAGCCTGCGACCTTCCGCCGCACCTGCCCCGACGCTGACGGCCACCTCCGGCGTTCACGGCTACAATCGGGGCATGCGCGTCTTCCTGCACCAACACGCCCGCGGTGCCGATCCGGCCCGCTATCTCCAGCTCACCCTGCAACCGGACCTGTTCGGCGGCTGGGAGCTGCTGCTCGAATCTGGCCCCATCGGCGGGCGCGGGCAACTGCGGCGCGAGCTGCATCTGCAGCAAGACCTGGCGCTGGCCGCGTTCGAGAAGGCGCGCGACGCGCACCTGCATCGCGGCTACGAAGTGACCTACACCAGCGGTGATCCGCCGCCCTGAGCGGCCATCGCACCGCCATCGCCCTACCGTCATACCCCCCTTCGGCCCCGCGCCACCAGATCCCAAGGAAGCGTTCCGTGACCAGCCCCTCCCGCCATGATCGCCTGCTGCGCGCCCTGCGCCGCGAACCGGTGGACTGCACCCCCGTCTGGCTGATGCGCCAGGCCGGCCGTTACCTGCCCGAGTACCGCGCCACCCGCGCCAAGGCCGGCAGCTTCCTGGCGATGGCCAAGAACCCGGACATCGCCTGCGAAGTCACCCTGCAGCCGCTGCGCCGCTTCGACCTCGATGCCGCCATCCTGTTCTCGGACATCCTCACCATCCCCGACGCGATGGGCCTGGAGCTGTACTTCGTCGAAGGCGAAGGCCCGAAGTTCCGCCACCCCGTCCGCGATGCGGCCGCCATCGCCAAGCTGGCCGTGCCGGACATGGAAACCGAACTGCGCTACGTGATGGACGCCGTCCGCGTGATCCGCCGCGAACTCGATGGCAGTGTGCCCTTGATCGGCTTCTCCGGCAGCCCGTGGACGCTGGCCTGCTACATGGTCGAAGGCGGCGGCAGCAAGGACTTCGCCCGCATCAAGGCGATGGCCCTGAACGAACCGGCCGCCCTGCACCAGCTGCTCTCGGTCGTCACCGACGCGGTGATCGCCTACCTTGCCGCCCAGCGCGCGGCCGGCGCGCAGGTCCTGCAGGTGTTCGACACCTGGGGCGGCGTACTCAGCCCCACCATGTACCGCGAATTTTCCCTGCGCTACCTGACCCGCATCGCCCAGGAACTCGAACGCGGTGAGGGTGCCGAACGCACCCCGCTGATCCTGTTCGGCAAAGGCACCGGCCTGCATCTGGGCGCCCTCGCCGACACCGGCGCGGACGCCCTCGGTGTCGACTGGACGCTGGACCTCGCCGACGCCGTCGCCCGCACAGGCGGCCGCGTCGCCCTGCAGGGCAACCTCGACCCCACCACCCTGTACGGCAATCCCGCCGCCATCGAACGCGCCGCCGGCCAGGTGCTCGACAGCTACGCCCAAGGCAACGGCGGCTCGCGCGAAGGCCACGTCTTCAACCTTGGCCACGGCATGTCGCCCGACATGAATCCCGACCATGTCCAGGTGCTGGTGGAAGCTGTACACCGCTTGAGCCGACGCTGATCGCCATCGGCAGGTAGCCGGCCAGCGGCCGGCACTACCCTGGCTTGGCCGACGACGCACGCGTTCTGCATCCAGGACGCGTGAGCTCGTTTCCACCCTCGAGACGCACCACACGTGCCGTCCGCAGGCGATGGGTGCCAATCATTGCCGCGCTGCGCGCGGCCATCCACGCATGGCGTGGATCTACCCATGTCAGTCCCGGCATTACATCCATTCCAGACGAGCGACTGGTTTCCTGCATGTCCGCTCTTCCCCTGACAGCCAGACAACGGTCATGGGTGTGGCACGGGTGGGTTGGCGGGACCATGAGCGCCATGGATGGCGCGACATGAGCCTCCATGGACGGATTTACGGCGTGTCCCGCCAACCCACCCGTGCCGCACCCTCTCCGCGACACCGACCGAGCCGATGCTTCGGCTTCGGCTTCGGCTTCGGCTTCGGCTTCGGCTTCGGCTCTTGACCACACCCTGATCCCACATCGGCGATCATATCGCCCTCGTTGACGAAGGCCCGCACCATGACGACCAGCAGCTACGCCTCGATCCGGCCCCTGTTGTGGCTCGTATCGCTGGCCATCTTCATGCAGATGCTGGACTCCACCATCGTCAACACCGCATTGCCTGCCATGGCCCGCAGCCTCGGTGAAAGCCCGCTGCAGATGCAGTCGGTCGTCTTCAGCTACGCCCTGGCCGTCGCCACCTTCATCCCTGCCTCCGGCTGGATCGCCGACCGCTTCGGCACACGACGCACCTTCCTTGTCGCGATCATCCTGTTCACCCTCGGCTCGCTCGCCTGCGCGCTCGCCCAGACCCTGCACCAGCTCGTCGGCGCCCGCGTCCTGCAGGGCATCGGTGGTGCCATGCTGTTGCCGGTCGGCCGCCTGGCCGTCATGCGCTCGGTGTCCCGCGAAGAATTCCTTCGCGCCATGAGTTTCATCGCCATCCCCGCCCTGATCGGCCCGCTGATCGGCCCCACCCTGGGTGGCTGGCTCGTCGAAGTCGCCTCCTGGCACTGGGTGTTCCTGATCAACCTGCCGATCGGCATCATCGGCTACGTCGCGGCGATGAAGATCATGCCGGACCACTACGCCGAACACCGCACACGCTTCGACATCGCCGGCTACCTCATGCTGGCCTTCGGCATGGTCGTACTGTCCCTCGCGCTGGACGGCATCTCCGGCATGGCCACCCCGCATGCACTGGTCATGCTCATGACCGTCGCCGGCCTGGCCGCCCTCGTCGGTTACTGGCTGCACGCCGCCAACTCCACGGCGCCGCTGTTCTCGCTCGCGCTGTTCCACGTGCCCAGCTACCGCATCGGCATCCTCGGCAACCTGTTCTCACGTATCGGCAGCAGCGCCATGCCGCTGCTGATTCCACTGCTGCTGCAGGTCGGCATGGGCATGAGCCCGATGAATGCCGGCCTGTTGATGATCCCGGTCGCCGCGGCAGGCATGGTCTCCAAGCGGTACGCGGTCAAGCTCGTCGAGCGCTTCGGCTATCGCCGCGTGCTCATGGTCAATACCGTGCTGGTCGGCCTGGCGATGGCCAGTTTCATCTTCATGACGCCCGGCCAGCCGCTGTGGATCCGCATCATCCAGCTGGCCCTGTTCGGTGCCGTCAATTCACTGCAGTTCACGGTGATGAACACCGTGACCCTGCGCGATCTGGACCGCGACTTCGCCAGTGCCGGCAACAGTCTTCTTTCGATGGTGATGATGCTCGCAACCGGCTTTGGTGCGGCCGCTGCCGGCAGCCTGCTCGCCGCGTTCAATCATCTCGATGCTTCGCATGGCGCGACGGCTGCGCTGCACGCCACCTTCGTCTGCGTCGGCGCCATCACCCTGACCTCCACACTGATCTTCTGGCAACTGCCGGACACGCGGCCCTCGCCACGCGACGTTGAGGAAGTCGCCGAGTAACGGCGGGCACGCACCGTCAGCGGACCACCGGTCCGCTGCTACCGGGTGGCGTGCAATACGCGCGCGATCGCCTCCACCAGCAGATCGCCGGTGACCGGCTTGCGCAGGAAGGCATCGAAGCCTGCGTCGCGGGCCTGCTGCTCGATCGATGGATCGGTGCGCGCCGTGACCGCGATCAGCGGCATCTCGAACCCTTGGCTGCGCAGGTGCTCAGCCAAGGCGATGCCGCCCAGTCCTGGCAGATCCAGATCCATCAACACCACCTCGAACGGTGCCTCGCTGACCTCGCGCAGCGCCGCCAATGCGTGCTCGGCATGGACCACCTGGTGGCCACGCGCCGATAGCAGGCCACTGACCACCTCGGCCACGGTCAGATCGTCCTCCACCAGCAGGATGCGCAGCGGCGGCAATACCCATTGCTCGCCCTCGGCCGCGCCCGGCGCGCCGGTGGTTGCCTGCTCCAGGGGCAACGGCAGGGTCACCGTGAAACGCGTTCCCACGCCGAGCTGGCTCTGCACGCCGATCTGCCCCTGCATCGCCAGTGCCAGCTCGCGGCAGATCGCCAGACCCAGCCCGCTGCCCCCGTACTGCGCGGCGGTGCGGGCGCCATCGGCCTGCTCGAAGCGGCGGAACAGTCGCTCCTGTTGATCGGTGCTGATGCCCGGCCCGGTATCGGATACCTCGATGTGCAACCCGCGGCCGGCCGTGATCGCGCGCAACGTCAACCGTACTTCGCCGTGGCTGGTGAACTTGACCGCGTTGCCCAGCAGGTTCAGCAGGATCTGGCGCACGCGCAGCTCGTCACCGACCGTGCGGGTGCCGGCCGGCAAGGTGTTGTCGACCACGAACCGCAGCCCCTTCTGCCCGGCCAGCGCGGCCATCAACGCGCAGACGTCGTCGATCGGTCGCTGCAGCTGGAACGGCTGCGCCTGCAGTTCCAGGCGCCCCGACTCGATCCGGGCCAGGTCCAGCGCGTCGTTGACCAGATGCAGCAGGTGCTCGCCTGCGTGGCGGATCGACTCGGTGTAGCCGCGCTGCTGGGGGTTCAATGGCGAGGACAAGAGCAGCTCGCTCATGCCCAGCACCCCGGTCATCGGCGTGCGCACCTCATGGCCCAGGTTCGCCAGGAAACGGGTCTTGGCCATCGAAGCCTGCTCGGCCAGTTCCTGCTTCTGCAGTGCCAGCTGATACGCATGCCGGCGCTGCAGCCGGCGCCGGTACAACCAGGCGAACAGACTGAGCAGCAGCAACACGGCCGAGGTCAGCAGCAACAGGCCCGACAGGCTGCGCCACCACGGCGGCAGCACCCGGAACTCCAGCACCTGCACCCGCGACCAGATGTGGTCGGCCGAACGGGCCTGGATTTCCAGCCGGTAGCGGCCCGGCGGCAGGCGCGAGAACAGGCGTTCGCCGCCGGGCCCCACTTCCACCCAATCCGGGTCGTAGCCGGCCAGCCGGTAACGGTAGTTGTTCGAGGTGGAATCGGCGAAGGACAGCAGCCGCGCGACGATCCGCAGATCGCGGTCGCCGTCGGCGATGTCCAGCGGAACCGCATGGGTCAGGTCCAGGACACGCTCGCCACGACGCACCTCGACCCGCTCGATCACCAGGGGCGCGCGTCGCGTCGCCGGCTTGACCTGTGCCGGATCGAATACCACCACCCCGGCAGGCGTGCCACCCACGATCCGACCACTCGGGGTCAGCGTCAGCGTGCGGCGGCGAAATTCCTGGCTGGGCAGGCCATCATGTACGCCGTATTGGCGCACGCTGCCCGCCTCCGGATCGACACGCACCAGGCCCCGAGCATTTGCTGCCCAGACCACGCCCTGCCGGTCCACCACCAGGCCGGTGGCGGTGATCGCGGGGTAGCCGGCACTGCTGCCGATCACTTCCTGCAGGGTCAACCGATCGCCCTGCCAGCCGTAGTGCGAGAGCTTGCCTTCCTCGGAAAGCCAGACACTGTCATCGCCGGCCAGCGCCATCGCATGCACGCTCGCCGCGGGGCCACCCGGCAGCGGCTCGAAACGCGAGCGCGCCGCGACCCACTGCAGCAGCCCCCGCCCGGTGGCCACCCACAGGCGGTCCTGGGGACCGCACCGGATATCGAGCGCGTTCTGGCCAGCGCTCAATCCGGCGTGGCCGAGCGCGACGCGATGCAGAACGCGTCCATCGAGATCGCGCTGCTGCAGCCCGTTGGCCGAGGCCGTCCACAGGCGCTGCCCGTCGCACAACGCCAATGATTCGATCGCGCCCTCCATCGTGGCGTCCACCGCCGCGTCGCGCCCCCAGCGCCGTATCCGCTTCTGCCGGGGGTCATAGCGCAGCAGCGCGTCCCAGGATCCGATCCAGACCTGGCCGCGCGGATCCTCCAGCACCGACTGCAGCCATTGCGTGCCGTCCACCCAGGTCCGGTGCTGTTCGATCTTCCCGCTGACCGGGTCGAACTTGTCCAGGGCACCATGCGTACCCACCGTCCACACGCCGCCGTCCGCGGCTGCGCCCATGCCCAGCACATACGCATTGCGCAGCGAGGCCGGGTCATCTTCCAGGCGCGACAGCACCGAGAACTGCCACCATCGCGGCAGCAGATGCCACAGGCCGCCGTTGGTGCTGGCCAGCCAGATGCCGCCCTCGCGATCTTCGTAAGCGCCGGTCCAGTTCGGCCGCACCTGCCCGCGCGCGATCGCGCTGTACAGTGGCACCTGCTGGAACTGACCGTCCATCGCACGGCCCAGGCCCGAACGGGTGTCCAGCCAATACCCGCCCTGCTCGTCGCGCAACATCATGCCCAGGATCTGATCGCCATCGGCAACGGCCCAGGGAGCCGGTTCGAAACGGCCATCCGGGCGGCGCACCGCCACCCCGACATTGCTGCTGATCCACAGGCTGCCATCGGGCTCGGCGGTGAGGCCATTGATGACGCGCGCCGACAACTGGGCACTGGGCACCGGTTCGAAATCGTGTCCGGTCCAGCGCGCCAGGCCGGCTTTGGATCCGATCCACAAGGTGCCATCCAGGGTGGTGGCCAGATTGCCGACCGATGCCGCCGGCAGGCTGCGCGGGTTGCCCGGCTCGGGCATGAAGCGGGTCAGCGTGCCATCACGCTCCAGCCGGTGCAGGCCGCCCTGGTAAGTGCCGAACCAGATCGCACCGTCCGGGGTGGACGCCACGCTCCAGATCGTGTTGCTGCCGATTTCCGGATGGCTGTCGCGATCGTAGAAGCGGATCTCGCGGCGATCGGCCGACATCATCGCCAGGCCGGCGTTCTCCGTGCCGATCCACAGCTGATTGCGCGCATCCACGTGCACGCTCCAGACGTGGTTGTCGCGCAGGCCGTCCTCGGCACGCCAGATGCGGTAGTTGCGGCCGTCGTAACGGGCCAGGCCATCATTGGTGGCAATCCACAGATAGCCGTAGCGATCCTCGGCCATGCGATTGACGGTGTTGGATGGCAGGCCATCGAACACGGTGAGCTGCCGCGGCGTCGGCGGTACCGGCTGGGCCGACGCAAGCGCCGGCCAGAGCACACACAGGCCGATCAGCAACGGCCACAGCACACGCAACACCAATGGCTCTCCCGGGTCTGTCCCTCGATTCACTGCCGTCGCCCGGAACGGGCCTGTCACCCCTGACCACCCCGGTCGTCGGGCAACGCCCCGCATAGTAAACCGTTCCCTGCGCCGGCACGATCCACGCGCGGCAAGGCGAGCCGTTGTATCGCCGCGTGCAGCACATCGCCCTGCAGCGGCTTGTGCACCACACCGTCCGCCCCTGCGGCGATGACCTGCATCTCCAGGTCCGGCTCCCGTCTCGCCGTGAGCACCAGTACCGGCAGGCGTTGGCCCTGCTGACGCAGCAGGCGCAGCAATGACAGCCCGTCCATGCCCGGCAGGTCCAGATCCAACAGCATCAGCTGTGTGCCGGGGCGGGCCAGCGCGGTCAGTGCCGCCAGCGCGTGCGCGGCATGGACGACGGTGTGACCGCGCAGCCGCAGCAGTGCGCCGACCACCTCGGCCACCAGGGGATCATCTTCCACCAGCATGACCTGCAGGGCATCGAGCGCGTCGCCCTGCGGTGCCGCCGCGTGGGGCTCGATCGGCTGGCAGCCTTCCAGCGGGACACTCAGCGTGGCCTGCCAGCGGTGATCAGGCAGCCGCACCACGCTCACGTGCCCGTGCATCGCGCCGATCAGTACATCGACATCGGCCAGCGCCTCGCGCACCTGCAACGTCGCTGGAGACGGACAGGCCCCCGGTTCGGCGAGCACATCCATCAGCAGGCCACTGCGGCCTGGCCGCCAGCCGATGCGCAGGGTCAACCGCACCGCCCCGATCTGCTCTGCCAACCCGCACGCGAACAGTGCCACGGCTTGCCGCAACCGGTCCGGGTCGCCCACGACGCTGGCACCGGGCTGCACTGGCGGAGCCAACGCGAGGCGGCAGCCACCCGCCTCCAGACCACCGGCCACGGCGGCGTGTACCTCGTCCCACCACGGCCCGATGGCAAAGCCCCGCGGATGCAGCGTCACCTTGCCGGCCTGCAGCCTGGCCATCTCCAACGCCTCGTCCACCACCTGCAGCAATGCACGCCCGCCCTGCTGGATATGCAGCACTTGTTCGTGCGCGCCGGCTGGCAGCGGCGTGGTCAACAGCAGTTCGCTCATGCCAAGCACACCGGTGAGTGGTGTCCGGACTTCATGCCCAAGCGTGGCCATGTAGCGCGCCTTGGCCTGCGCGGCCTGCTCGGCCCGTGCCTGGCGACGCGTGGCGGCCCGCCAGGCGAGCGCTCGCTGCCGCCGCTGCCTCAGCGCCCACACCAGCAACGTGCCCGCACTGGCGGCGAGCAGCCACAGCAACACCCACGCCCCAGGATGCGCCCACCCGTTGTAGGCCACATGCAGGTGCACCTGCTGCAGGGCCGACCATTGCCCATCCACGTCACGTGCCTGGAATTCCAGTACATGCTCACCGGCCGGCAGACGGGGGAAGCCGCGCGTGCCGCGTCGCCCGGCGCGGACCCATTCGGGGTCTTCGCCCCGCAGCCGGAATCGATACCCCGTCACCCCATCGGGTCGGCCGCTCAGCAGGCGCGCCGACAACTGGATGTCGCGATCATCGGCGTTGAGCTGCAGCGGATCGGTGGAAGGCAGCTCGACCCAGCGCCGCTGTCGGCGCACCTTCACCTGGTCGATCACCAGCGAGGCCGGCGTCGTGGCGTCGACCATGCCCGCCGGATGCAATACGAGCACGTCGCCTTTGGCCTCCATGGCGAGCAGATGCGCTCCGGCAGCAACCAGTCCGTTATCGAACACCATCATCGGCAGGCCATCATCGGCGGTGTACAGCCGCGCACTGCCGCGATCCGGGGCAAGACGCACCACCCCGCGCGCCGTAGTGGCCCATAGCGCACCATCCTGGGCGTCGGTCAATCCGCGTGGCAATGCGGCTGGTATTCCCTGCCCCGCGTCAACCCGCCGGCTGTGAGGCGGGCGGCCAGGCGCATGCTGGTAGGCCGACCATCCTTCCGCATCGGCCGCCCAGAGCCACCCATCGGTGCCCAGATGCAGCGCGCCGATCTCCCGCCGCCCGCTGCCCGGCACCGGGAGAAAACGGCTGGCGGCCACGTGCCACTGTTTGAGACCCTCGCCATCCCCCAGCCATACCTCTCCGCCGGGGCTGCACTGGAGCGCGAATCCCGCTACGCCCGGACGCAGGCCCGCCGCCTCGTAGGCAGCACTGGCCAGGACCCTGCCATCGCCCGAACGCTGCTCCACGCGGCCATTGCCGGCGAGCCACACTCGATCGCCACAGGCCAGCAATGCGGCCTGCGGCGACGTCCCCGACGACACACCGGCCGGCCCCACCTGCCAGCGCTGCCGACGCCGGCGCGACGGATCGAACCGGGTCAGCCACGGCGCCGCGAAGACCCACACCACGCCCTGCGGATCTTCAACCACCACGTGGCGATCGGCACGGGCTGGATCCTGTGCATAGGACCACCGCGTGTGGGGGAAGCCCTGCTCCGGCGAGAGACGGGCGAGTGTGCCGCCGCGTGCCCACCATGCGTGGCCATCTGCCGTCGGGGCCAGGCTGCCTGCCGCAGCGGAGATGGGTCCCGCCGGTGCGGCAAAACGCTCCAGGTGCCGCCACTGGGCGCCGAGTCGCCACACGCCCTGGCGGCTTCCCGACAACCAGACCCGCCCCTGCCGATCCTCGAACACCCGCCCGATGCGCGACACATCGCGCCCGTGCGGCCGGGGCAGTTGGAGTGCGTGGTGGTTCCGGCCGTGCTGATCCTGCCACCACACCTGGTCGCCATCGCCGAACCAGTCCCCGCCGCGCCACGCCGGCCCGAGCCAACGGGCCGGTGTGCGGTGCCCGGCAACGGGTTGCAAGGACGGCAGCTGCCGCACCCGCGACCCCTCGGCCGTGCTGGAATGCAACCGCCCCTGCGAATCCAGGCCGAGCGCGGTCACCGGCCGCGTGGAAGCCCCCAGCATCGCAGGCGTCTGGAACCGATCGTGCTGCCATCTCGCCAGCCCGGCGGCACTGCCGATCCACAGGCCGCCGTGCGGATCTGACACGAGCCACTCCACCCGTGCCGACGGCAAACCACCACCGCCAGCGGCCGGCAGGTGCTGACGCAGGAGGTGATCGCGGTCGAGCCGGAACAGACCGGTATCGCGGGTACCAAACCAGACGCTGCCATCGTCCATGGGCTGGATCGCCAGAATCGGGCTGGCCGCCACGGTGGGTGCCGGCGGCCCCGCCCACCGGGCGAACTGTTGGCGGTCCGACGAAAGACGCTGCAGATAGCCGTTGCCGGTGCCGATCCATAGCTGGTCACGGCCATCCAGGGCCAGGCTGCGCACCACGTTGTCGGCCAGACCGTGTTCCATCCGCCAGATCCGGAACCCGCTGCCGTCATAGCGCGCCAGGCCGTCGCCGGTCGCGAACCAGAGATAGCCCTTGCGGTCCTCCACGATCTGATGCACCACGTTGGACGGCAATCCGTCGACTGTCGTCATCCGTATGCCATGGCTGGACAGCGCCAGCACCGGAAACGCCTGCAGCAGCCAGAACAGCAGCCCCCACCATCCGCACCGGCGCCATGGGCGCGGCAGGCCGCTCATGCGCTGCGCCGGCATCTGGCCAGCCCATCGCCCAACGCCGCCCGGCTCACCGGCAGGCGCAGGAACAGCTCGAAGCCGGCCGCGATCGCCTCGCGCTGCGCAACGGCATCCGCGCGCGCAGACAGCGCAACCCGTGGCACCCCCGGCCACCTCCGCGACAGGCGTGACCCCACGCGTTCGCCATCGATCCAAAGGGCTGGATCGACCACGATGACGTCCCAACCCGCGCCGTCCGCGGCGGTGGGCGGCAATGCATCCGCGCCAGGAAAGTGCACGGGCAGATGGCCCAGAGAGGCCAGCATGGCCAGCAGCACTTCGGCAACGACCGCTGACGGACAGACCACCAGCACCCGCAGTGCGCCGGCCGCAGCCGGTCCCGGCGGCGCACACGATGCCACGATGGCGGTGGGGAGCTCACCGCGCGGCAATGGCAGCGCCACCTGGAAACAGGTGCCCTGGCCGGGAACGCTGGTCACGGTGATATCGCCGCCCATGGCCACCGCCAGATCGCGTGAGATCGACAATCCCAGCCCACTGCCGCCGTAACGGGCCGCGGTCCGCGCGCCATCGGCCTGTTCGAAACGCTGGAACAGGCGCTGGCACTGCGCCGGCGTCATGCCCGGCCCGGTATCGCACACCCGCAGCACGACCCCTTGGCCATCGCTTACGCCGTGCGCCTCCAGCCGTACCGTTCCCCGTGCGGTGAACTTCAGCGCGTTGCCGAGCAGGTTGAGCAGGATCTGGCGCAGGCGACGCGCATCGCCGATGACACACGCCGAGGCCGGCAGCGTGCTGTGCCACTCCAGCGCAAGCGCCTTGCCCTGCGCCACCGGCAGCAGCAGCGCGTGCAGCGCTTCGATCATCTGCTGCAGCACGAACGGTGCAGGCTGCAACTGCAGTTCCCCCGATTCGATGCTTGCCATGTCCAGCGCGTCATCCATCAGCCGCAGCAGGTGTTCGCCGGCGTAGTGCAGGCTGCTGACCCGGCTGCGCTGGGGTGGCGGAAGCGGCAAGCGCAGCAGCAGTTCGCTCCATCCCAGCACCGCGGTCATCGGCACCCGGATGCGGGTCCCCAGCGAGGTCAGGAAGCGGGTGCGCTGCACGGATGCGCGCTCGGCATGCCCCTGCCGGGCGCGCAGCCAGCGCCAGCGCCGCTGTCGACCGCGGCGTACGTGCAAGCGCCATCCCCAGAGCCACACCGCGCCCAGCCCGGCGGCCGTGGCTGCCCACCGGGCCGGCGGCGCCTGCCACCATGCCGGGGCCACCTGCAATGTCACCCGGCGCACCGGCGACCACCGGCCGTTTGCCTGCCTGGCCTGCACCTCCAGCGTCTGCAGCCCCACCGGCAGACGCTCGAACACGCGCAGGCCAGTGGCATCACTTTCCTGCCACTGGGCCTCGTGATCCTGCAGCCGGAACCGATACTGCATGTGCGACGGCGCACCGCCACTGAGCAGCCGCGCGGCAACGCGCACGTGCCGATCAGCGCCGGTGAGCGGCACCGGGCCGGCGCCGACCGGCAGCGTGATCTGCGCCTTGCCACGGCGAGCGGTGATCGCATGGATGACCAGGCCCGGCGCGCGTTCAGGGCCCGCGACACCGGCCGGATCGATCAGCAACAGCCCGCCTTCGCTGACCGCTGCGGCGAGCCGACCCTCGGCGGCGCGCACCAGACCGTGCGGCAGCACGCCCTGGGCCGGCAGCCCCTCATCGCCGCCGAACTGACGTACGCCGCCGCCATGCGGGTCAACCCGGATCAGGCCACGTGCATCGCCTGCCCATGCAATGCCCGCTGCGTCGACCACCAGTGCGCGTGCCAGCAGACGCGGGTACCCGTGCGTGGGCCCGAAGCTGTGGGTCTTGCGCAGCTGCTGGCCATCCCAGCGGTAGCGGCGCAGTACCCCGAGGCTGCTGATCCAGTAGTGGCCATCCTCGCCGCGGGCGATCGCCCCGGCTTCACCGCGCGGCGCTCCCTCGACGGCGGCGAAACGTCCCTGTGCCGGCAGCCAGCGTTTGATGCCGCTGCGGTCGGTTGCCCACAACAGGCCATTGTCATCGCACAGCAACTGGGGGCCGTGGCTCGGTGGCACCAACCCGAGGGTGTGCGGCGCGGCGGACAACTGCAGCACACCGTCGGCATCGCGTCGCTGGATACGGTCGGCACGGCCGAGCCACAACGATCCGTCGCCGCAGGCCTGCAGATCGACCCTCCCCGCATCGCCGTCCACGCCCAACAACCAGTGACGACGCCCATCGCTGCCCGGCAGGTAGCGCGACAACGTGTTGCCACTGGCCACCCATACCTGACCGCGACGGTCTTCGGCGATCGCCACGGTGCCCGCACGCAGGTGATCGGGGCGGTAGTCGAGGCCCAGGTCACTACGCCCGCTCACCGTGTCCACGCGCTGCAGGCGCCCGTGGTCGCTGGCGATCCACACCCGCCTGCCATGGGCGGGCGCCAGGGCCAGCACGTGGTCGCCATCGAGTCCGGGCCAACCGTCACGGGCGGCCGCCAGCAGCGTGAACTGGCGCCACCGCGCCGGCAGGTGCCACAGGCCCTCGCCGCGGCCGATCCACCACAGGCCGCCGACCCGGTCCTCCATCGCCTGGCTGACCACGGCAGTGCTCATCACGGCCCCGGAGTATCCACGCAGCGGCACCGGCTGCGACGTCTGCCCGCGCGCATGAAGTCGCAGTCCGCTTGCGCCGGCGCTCCAGAGGTCGCCCGCGGTACTGCGCAGCACCGGCATCTCCGTGTCCTCCGGCATCCGATGCACCGCGCCGTCGCGCCACCGGTGGACGCCCCGCGATGTGCGCACCCACACCCCGCCGTCCGGATCGGGCCAGAGCACGTGCACGTCAACGTGCTGGTCATCGTGCAGCGGTACCTGGATGAAACGATGTTCCTCACGCCGCAGTGCCCCCGCCGGCGTCCCGATCCAGAGCCGTCCCTGGTGGTCGGTGATCAGGGCAGTCACCCGGCGCACGGGGCCACCGTGCAGCTGCAACGGCACGCGTTGCCAGCGGCCGTCAGGCTGCCGTGCGAACAGGCCATCGTCGAGGGTACCCACCCACACCACACCGTCGGGGGTGCTGGTGATCTGCTCGACGCCGATGCGGGGCAGGACCACCGCGCCATTGCCCGGCATGCTCTGGATCACGCGGCGATCAGCAGACAGCGTCAGCAGGCCCTGCGAGGCGGTCGCCAGCCAGAGCTGGTTCTGCGCATCGAGATGCAGCGCGCGCACGTCCACATCCGGCAGCCCCTGCTCCCTTCGCCACGCGCTGAAACGATGACCATCAAAGCGCAGCAGTCCATCGTCGCTGGCGAACCACAGATAGCCGTCGCGGTCTTCCACGACCGCACGCAGCGCCGCAGTCGGCAGCGCGTCTGCAGGGCCCAGCGGCCGGGGCCAGGGCGCCGTGACGGGATCGCCGGCCAGAACAGGGACCGGCAGCCAGAGCACGAGACCCAGCATCACCGCAGCCCAGCGATTGCCCATCGGTGCGGATCGGCCTCCCCCCACGCGTACCCCGACCTTGCTCTCCGGCATGAACAGCACGGTATGTCGAAGCCACGCGAAGGGGGCTGGCAGGATCTGGACCCGGTCACAGTCCGATCAATGAAATTTCAGATCAAAAAAGAAACTTCGAGGAATGGCATTGATCGCACCGATGCGCACAGCGCCTCGGCTGATCAGTGTCGCGGCGACTTCCCGGCGCGGGCCTGCACGATCGCATCGATCAGCATGTCACCGGTCACCGGCTTGCGCAGGAAACCGTTGAATCCGGCCGCCCGCACCTGCTGCTCGGCGTAGGCATCCGAGCGTGCGGTCA
This sequence comes from Stenotrophomonas sp. TWI809, assembly GCF_039673205.1. NCBI lineage: Bacteria > Pseudomonadati > Pseudomonadota > Gammaproteobacteria > Lysobacterales > Lysobacteraceae > Stenotrophomonas > Stenotrophomonas sp. TWI809. The sequence goes on from NZ_JBDJLE010000010.1 coordinate 41,644, forward strand.
CCGCGATCAAAGGAAGCTCATAGCCCATTGCGCGCAGCTGTCCGGCAATGGCAATACCATCCAGCGCCGGCAGATCCAGATCGAGCAACCCGACATCGAAGCTCCCCGCAGCGACTTCGGACAATGCCGCCAAGCCGTGCAGCACATGCACCACGTCATGCCCACGGGTGCGCAGCAGCCCGGCGATCACATCGGCCACGGTGGCATCGTCCTCCACCAGCAGGATGCGCAGGGGCGGCAGCTGCGTGCGCGTCTCCAGGCCGGTTTCACCCGACGCCGCAGCCGACTGCACGGTCCACGGCAGCGGCAGTTCGACGGAGAAGCGGGCGCCATCGCCCAGCCGGCTGTCGATCCGGATGTGGCCGCCCATCGCCACCGCCAGTTCCTGGCAGATCGCCAGGCCCAGGCCGCTGCCGCCATAACGCGATGCGGTGCGAGGGCCATCGGCCTGTTCGAAGCGGTGGAACAACCGCTCCTGCTGGTCCTGGTTGATGCCCGGCCCCGTATCGGAGACCTCGAAGATGATCGCGCGCCCGCCGTCGAGCAGCTCGACGCCAAGGCCCACATGGCCATGCTCGGTGAACTTGATCGCGTTGCCGAGCAGGTTCATCAGGATCTGGCGCACGCGCATCTCGTCGCCACTGACCTGCACCGGACCGGGCAGGTTGAAGCTGCGCTCGAAGGCCAGGCCACGGTGATGGGCCATCGGTTCCATCAAGGCCTCGACCTGGTCCAGCAACGACATCAGATCGAACGGCCGCAGATCCAGTTCCAGTCGCCCAGCCTCGATGCGGGCCAGATCCAGCGCGTCGTTGACCAGCCGCAGCAGGTGTTTGCCGGCATGCTGGATCGAGCCGGCGTAGCCGCGCTGCACGTCATCCAGCGAGGTGGACAGCAGCAGTTCGCTCATGCCCAGCACACCGGTCATCGGCGTGCGCACTTCATGCCCCAGCGTGGCCAGGAACCGGCTCTTGGCCTGTGACGCCTGCTCGGCCAACTGTTGTTTGTGCACCGTCAGCTGCCATTGCTGGCGACGGCGCAGGCGCGCACGTGCGACGTACGCCAGCGCGGCGATCCCGATCAGGCCCAGCAGCGCATAGCCCACGATCGCCCAGCCACTGCGCCACCATGGCGGACGCACCTCCAGATCCAGCGTGCTGGGCGGCGTCCACGCGCCCTGCGAAGTCGCGGCCTGCACCTCGATGCGATAGTGCCCGGCGGGCAGGCGCGAGAGCAGGCGTTCGCCGTCGGCCGCCTGCATCACCCAGTTCTGGTCATAGCCGGACACCCGGTAGCGATAGCGGTTGCCGTGCGGGTTGGCGAATGAAAGCAGACGCGCGGACACGATCAGATCGCGGTCCTGCGGCCCCAGCACGATCGGTGCCTGCGTCGGCAGCATCTGCTGCCCTTCGGCATCGTCACGGCGGACCTGCACGCTGTCGATCACCAGCTGCGATGGCGGCAACAGCATGTCCGCCGCATCCGGATCGAAGCCGACCAACCCGGTCGCGGTCACTGCCAGGACACGACCGTCGCGTGTCTGCACCGGCGGGCGGTTGCTGAACTCCACATCCGGCAGCCCATCGCGTTCGCCATACAAGCGCAGCCGCCGTTCGGCGCCCTGCCAGCAGATCAACCCACGCGGGGTGGTTGCCCAGACCTGCCCGTGCCTGCCCAGCGCCAGCCCGCCCATCGACACAGCAGGCAGGCCCTGGGCAGCGCCGACACGTTCGCGCAGGCTCATGCTCAGGCCATCCCAGCGATAGCGCTCCAGCGCGCCCTGGCGTGCCAGCCACAGTTCATCCGGGCCGGTCCAGGCCGCATCGTAGATGCTGCCGCGGGAAACGCCCGGCACCTGCTCGAAGCGGCCATTGCGCCACCGCATCAAGCCCATGCTGTCGCCCATCACCCACAGCTGCCCACGCGGATCGAACACCATCTGTTCAACCGGGTTCTCGGTCAGCCCACGGTGCTGGTCATTGCGGATGGTGTCCAGCACGTTGCCCTGGGCATCCCGACGCTGGATGCCGAAGTTCATGATCGACAGCCACAGGTCGCCATTCGGCGCCTGACGGATCAGATCGATGCGTTGGCGCACGTCCGCCCCGCCACCGATCTTCCACTCGCGCAGCGTGCGCGTGGCGGGTTGATAGAGGCTCAATCGACCGGCGCGTCCGATCCACACCGCACCATCTTCGCGCGGCAGCAGCGACCACGCCGCGCCCACTCCGATCTGTTTGTCGTCGGCGATCTGGCGCAGCTGGCCCTGCGCATCCAGCGTATAGAGACCGTGCGCACCGGAGATGTAATACGTATCGCCCAGCGCTGCCGCGCCGAGCAGATAGGCGCTGTCCAATGGCTTGCCGTCGAGCTGGTACCAGCTGGAGAAGCGCTTCCAGTCTGGCGGCAGATACGCCAGCCCCTGGGTCAGCATCGCCACCCACAGTCCACCTTCGTGGTCCTGCAGCATGTCCAGCACGCCGCTGCGCGCGGTCAGGAAGCCACTGCCGGCGTCGCCGGCGAGCAGCCGCACCGCACTCGCATCGCCGCGGTACAGGCCATCAGCCGTGCCCAGCCAATAGCCGCCATTGCGGTCATGGATGACCGTGGCCGCACGCACATCGGCACTGAGCGTCCAGGGTGCGGGCCGGACCTGATCATCGGCACCGATCTGGAACAGCCCACCTTCGGTGCCCGCCCAGACCGTGCCATCAGGCTCACGGGTGAGGCGGAACACGCTTTTTCCACCGAGCAGGGCCGGCGCGATCCGGGTGAAGCGATCGCCATCCCAACGGGCAACGCCATTGGAAGTGCCTACCCAGACACGCCCTTGCGGATCGGCCAACAGACTGTAGATGGTGTTGTCGGGCAGGCTGCGCGGATCGTCCGGCGCGGCCTGGTACCTGACCAGCGTGCCGTCCTCGCTGCGGCGGCAGATGCCGTGCTGGTTGGTGCCGATCCACAGCGATTGCGCGGCATAGGCCAGCGACCAGAACTGGCCCTCGCACGCGGCATTGAGCTCGGGGAACCGCGCGAACGCGCTGCGGTCGGGGCCGAGCATGCTCAGGCCAACCCCATTGCTGCCCACCCAGACCCGGTCTTGTGGATCGATGAGCAGGGTTTCCACTTCGTTGCCGGGCAGCGAGCCGGGCGCGTCCGGATCATGCCGCCACACCCGCAGGCCAACGCCGTCCACGCGGGCCAGGCCATCATCGGTACCGGCCCAGATATAGCCCTGGCGATCCTGGGCCAGCGCCAGCACCATGCGCGACGGCATGCCCTCGGCCGCGCCCAGACGGCGCAAGCGTGGCGTTTCTGCCGATGTCCCTGCGGCTTCCAACACTGGCGGCACTGCGCACAACCACAGCCCCAACAGCACGATGCCTGCACCCCAGCGGCGCGTGCTCATCGATCCGGTCTCCCTGTTGGTGCGGATTGTCACACAGCGATCAGGACGGTGTCCGCATTCTGAGTCGGCTGCCGTGGATGGAACGGGCTGTTTCCGCCCTGGGCGAGCGAGACAGCACAGGCGGGCGGCGCTGTTGTCCGCCGCACCACGATCTGTTGCAGCCATGACGCTGCATCCGATGACGTGGCTGTGCGTATGATCGCCCCAGACCCTGATGGAGGCTGCGCCGTGCTCAAGCGCCTGACACTTTCCCTGCTGCTGGCCGCCACCCCGCTGCTCGCCACTGCCGCCCCCGACAGCTACCGCATCGATCCGGTGCATACCCGCGTGCTGTTCGCGGTGGAGCATGCCGGCTTCTCCCATGCGCTGGGCACCGTGTCCGGCAGCGAAGGCGTGCTGGTATTCGACCCGGACGACTGGCGCACGGCACGCCTGGAGGTCAGCGTACCGATCCAGCGGCTGGACCTGGGCGATGACAAATGGAACACCGCCACGCTGGCGCGCAACCTGCTCGACGGTGAGCGCTTCCCCCAGGCGCGGTTCGTCTCCACGCATGTCGAGCCCATCGATCCGACCCACGCCAACGTTACCGGCCAGCTCACCGTACGGGGGGTGACCCGCGAGGTCACGCTGGCCGTCACCCTCAATGCGCTCAAGCGCCATCCACTGCCGCCGTTCCGCCGTACCGCCGGCTTCTCGGCCACCGCCACGCTCAGCCGCAGTGCCTTCGGCGTGGATGGCTGGGCCTCGATGATCGGCGATGAGGTGCAGCTGCGGATCGAGGCCGAAGCCGTGCGTGATCGCAACGCCGGCGATCCTGCCGATGCCGCGCCCACCGATGCGCCGGGAACTCCGGCCGCGCCAATCGACTCAGATACCCCACAGCCGGTCCAGGAGACCACGCCATGACCGCCAAGAACACGCCGACCCGCTGGGGCGGTGTCAGCCAGACCCTGCACTGGCTGATCGCCGTGCTGATCCTCGCCCTCGGCATCGTCGGGCTGACCATGGGCGAACTGCCCAAGACCCCGAAGTACTTCTGGGTCTACACCATGCACAAATCGATCGGCATCACCGTGCTGGCGCTGGTCGTGACCCGCCTGCTGTGGCGCCTGTACGCCGGCGCACCCCATCCGGTCCCAGGCACGCCGACCTGGCAGGAGCGCATCGCCTCCGCCACGCATTGGCTGCTGTACGTGCTGATGTTCGGCATTCCGCTGTCGGGCTGGCTGTACGACTCGGCCAGCGGCCTGCGTCCGTTCCGCTGGTTCGGCCTGGTCGACGTGCCGAAGCTGAGCCCACCGGACGAACGCGTCACCCAGATCTCGCACGCCATCCATGAGTGGGGCTTCTGGCTGCTGATCGCCGTGGTCCTGGCCCATGCCGGTGCCGCGCTTTATCACCATTTTTACCAACGCGATGCCACGCTTGCGCGCATGCTCCCGCAGCGCTGGCTTGCCTCCCCCCAGAAGGATTGACCATGAACATCAAGCTCACCTCCCCCGCCGCGGTCGCCGCCGCCCTGGCCGGCCTGCTGGCCACCGCCCCGGTCCTGGCCGCCGATTACGTGCAGGCGCCTGGCTCGGTACTGGCCTTCGCCACCAAGTACGACGGCGAAGTGTTCACCGGCACCTTCCCGGGCTTCGATACGCGGATCAGCTTCGATCCGGCCAAGCTGGACGATGCCAAGCTGGAAGTGACCATTCCGCTGGCCAGCGCCAAGAGCGGCAACAGCGACCGCGATTCGACCCTGCAGGGCGCGGACTTCTTCAACGTGGGCAAGTTCGCCCAGGCCAAGTACAGCGCCACCAAGTTCCGCTCGCTGGGCAACAACCAGTACGCCGCCGACGGCACGCTGGAACTGCGCGGCGTGAGCAAGCCGGTCACCCTGACCTTCACCTGGACCCCGGGCGCGCAGCCCGTGCTGGCCGGCAAGGCCACGGTCAAGCGCCTGGACTTCGGCGTGGGCGGCGGCGACTGGGCCGATACCAAGACCATTCCGAACGAGACCGCGATCAGCACGAAGGTCGTGCTCAAAGCAAAGTAACCCGACCGGACGGGTGCCGGCCGGCTCGCCCAAACCGGGTAGAGCCGACCGTTGGTCGGCCTCCAGAGCAACGACGCCCGCGGTAGAGCCGACCGTTGGTCGGCTGCCAGGACGTCATCGCCGCCAGGGCAACCGACCAACGGTCGGCTCTACCGGATCCACGCGTCTACCGCCGCCACATCGAACGGCCAGTCCAGCTCGCGGCCCCGCGCATCGCGCAACACCGGCACCCGCAGCCCGTAGCGGGCCTCCAGCGCGGGGTCGTCATCGATGAACACACTGTCCAGATCGGCCACCCGGGCCTGCGCCAGCACCGTCAAGGCCTGGTCGCACAACTGGCAGTCATCACGCTGGTACAAGGTAAACACCGGCCCACCCACCTCGGAAAATGTTGCGCCGCAGCCAGAGCCGGCGGCACGAAGCGCATAGAATAGCGCTCCATCCGATACCCGCAGTTTGGCAATCATGGCTGTCAGCACGTTCGACGTTTTCAAGATCGGCATTGGCCCGAGTTCTTCGCACACCGTAGGACCGATGAAGGCTGCCGAACGTTTCGTGCACCGCTGGCTGCTCGATCCGGGCCATCTGCAGGACGTGGTGCGCATCCGCGCCGACGTCTATGGCTCGCTGGCCCTGACCGGCCGTGGCCATGGCACCGACAAGGCGGTGCTGCTCGGTTTGGAAGGCCAGCGCCCGAACCTGATCGATCCGGACATCATCCCCGAGACGCTCGAGCGCATCCGCAGCAGCAAGCGCATCCGCCTGATGGGCCAGCATGAGATCGCCTTCGACGAGAAGCGCGACCTGGGCCTGAACAAGCGCCAGAAGCTGCCGTACCACACCAACGGCATGCGCTTCACGGCTTACGGTGCGGACGAGCAGGTGATCGCCACGCGCGATTACTACTCCGTCGGCGGCGGTTTCGTGGTCAACCAGGATGACGCGGCCGATGACCGCATCGTGCCCGATGAAACCCCGCTGCCCTACCCGTTCAAGAGCGGCGATGAGCTGCTCGCGCAGACCGCCCGCAGTGGCCTGAGCATCGCCCAGATGATGTTCGAGAACGAAAAGTGCTGGCGTACCGAGGACGAGATCCGCGACAGCCTGCGCGAGATCTGGAGCGCCATGCAGGCCTGCGTGGAGCGCGGCATCCGCCAGGAAGGTACCCTGCCCGGCGGCCTGCATGTATCACGCCGCGCCCCGGCGCTGTACCGCGAACTGTCCTCCAAGCCGGAAGCGGCGATGCGCGACCCGCTGACCACGCTGGACTGGGTCAACCTGTACGCGCTGGCCGTGAACGAAGAAAACGCCGCCGGTGGCCGCGTGGTGACCGCACCGACCAACGGCGCAGCCGGCGTACTGCCAGCGGTGCTGCACTATTTCGACCGCTTCTGCCCCGGTGCCAACGAACAGCGTGTGTTCGATTTCCTGCTGACCTCGGCGGCGATCGGCATCCTGTACAAGGAAAACGCCTCGATCTCCGGTGCCGAAGTGGGCTGCCAGGGTGAAGTGGGCGTGGCCTGCTCGATGGCCGCCGGCGGCCTGGTCGCCGCGCTCGGCGGCAACCCGAGCCAGATCGAGAATGCCGCCGAGATCGGCATGGAACACAACCTCGGCCTGACCTGCGACCCGATCGGCGGGCTGGTGCAGATTCCCTGCATCGAGCGCAATGCGATGGGCGCGGTCAAGGCGATCAATGCCTCACGCATGGCCATGCGCGGCGACGGCAAGCACAAGGTCTCGCTGGACAAGGTCATCAAGACCATGCGCGACACCGGCCGCGACATGCAGGACAAGTACAAGGAAACCAGCCGCGGCGGGCTGGCGGTCAACGTCATCGAGTGCTGATCCACCGCCCCCGGCGGTAGAGCCGACCGTTGGTCGGCTGCTCCCGTTCGCATCATCGGCACGCCTGCACATCCGCTCGGATGTAGAGCCGACCGTTGGTCGGCTGCTCCCGATGGCATCGTCGGTACGCCTGCACGGCCGCTCGGATGTAGAGCCGACCGTTGGTCGGCTGCTCCCGGTGGCATCGTCGGTACGCCTGCACGGCCGCTCGGATGTAGAGCCGACCGTTGGTCGGCTGCTCCCGGTGGCATCGTCGGTACGCCTGCACGGCCGCTCCGGTACAGTCAGGACTTCCCCCGATGGAGACTGCCATGCGCATCCTGGCCGCCGCCCTGCTTGCCTGCCTGCCGCTGACCACCCTCGCCGCTGAGACTTACGGCCCGCGGCTGGAAGGCTTCGACTATCCGTACCCCGTGAAGATCTTCCGGTTCGAGTCCCAGCGCCAGCCGCTGGAGATGGCCTACATCGACGTGCCCGCCGGTGGCAAAGGCTTCGCCGGGACGGTCGTGCTGCTGCATGGCAAGAATTTCTGTGCGGCCACCTGGAAGGACACCATCGCGGCATTGAGTGCGGCCAGTTACCGGGTGATCGCGCCGGATCAGATCGGCTTCTGCAAATCGAGCAAGCCCGAGCGCTATCAATACTCGTTCGGCCAGCTGGCTGCCAATACCGAAGCGCTGCTGGAGCATCTGGGCTATGGCGAGGGCAAGCTGCACATCGTCGGCCATTCAATGGGGGGCATGCTCGCCGCGCGCTTCGCGCTGATGTACCCGCAGCGCACCCTCAGTCTCTCGCTGGTCAACCCGATCGGACTGGAAGACTGGAAGGCCAAGGGCGTGCCATGGCGCAGCATGGACGCCTGGTATGCGGGCGAGCTGAAGACCAGCTTCGACAGCATCAAGACGTACCAGCTCGACGTCTATTACAACGGCCAGTGGAAGCCCGAGTACGAGCAATGGGTGCGCATGCAGTCACGCATGTACGACGGCCCCGGCAAACAGGCGGTGGCATGGAGCCAGGCGCTGACCTCGGACATGGTGTTCAACCAGCCGGTGGTTCATGAGCTGCCCAGGCTGACCGTGCCAACCACGCTGTTCATCGGCCAGACCGACCGTACTGCAATCGGCCGCGATCTGGCACCGCCCGCCCTGAAAGCGACGCTCGGCAACTACCCTGCGCTGGGCAAAGCGGCGGCGGCAGCGATCCCAGGCGCCACCCTGGTGAGCTTCGAAGACCTCGGCCACTCGCCACAGGTGCAGGACCCGGACCGGTTCAATGCGGCACTGCTGAAGGCAATCTCACAACACGACTGACCTGCCCAGCCCCCCGGTAGTGCCACGCCATGCGTGGCAGCAGCCGTCCTCAGCGTTCTCCGCCGACGCAGCAAGCCCACCCCTGGCGCTACCGTGTGCCTTGCTGGGATCGCGCGGCAATCAGCGCCGCACGATCGCCAGCACGTCGTCCAGCAAGGCGGCGGCGGTAACCTCCGCCCCGGCGCCCGGCCCCTGGATCAACAGCGGCTGGGCGTGATACCGGTCGCTATGAATCGCCACCCGGTTGTCGGTCTGCGCGCCGCCGGCCAGCGGATGGTCGCGCGGGAGCACACGCAGCCCCACCGACGCACCGTCGTGATCGAAGCCACCGACGAAGCGCAGGCACCCACCTTGGTCGTTGGCCTGCTGCCAATACTGCTGCAGCGGCGCATCCAGCAGTGACAGTTGCGCCAACGCCTCGGCCGGCGGCAACGCGGCGAGTGCCTCCGGCACCAGCGAGGCGACCTGTACCTGCTCGGCACGCAACGCAATGCCGCTGGCGCGCGCCAGGATCAACAGCTTGCGTCGGACATCTTCGCCGGACAGATCCACCCGCGGGTCCGGCTCGGTGTAGCCGGCCTCGGCCGCCTCCCGCACCCACGCAGAGAACGGACGCTGGCCATCGTAATGATGGAACAACCACGCCAGCGAACCGGACAGCACGCCCTCCACGCGATGGATGCGGTCGCCGCCGGCGACCAGCGCGCGCAGGCTGCTCAGCAGCGGCAGGCCTGCGCCCACGGTGGCACTGTCGCCATAGCGCGCGTCACCCTGCTGGCCGCTGTCGGCGATGGCCTGCGCACGGGCCAACTGTGCGCCTTGGCCGAGCTTGTTGGCAGTCACCACGTGCACGCCCCGCGCCAGCCACTGCTCGTGCCAATTGGCTACGTCGTCACTGGCGGTCGCATCGACCACCACATCGCCGCGCTGCAGGCCCTCGGCTTCCGCCCACGGCTGCAATGCGACCGCACCGCGCGCGGCCAGATTGGCCTGTGCAAGCTCATCGGCAGGCGTCTGTTCGCAGGCGCGCGCCGTGCGTGAGTTGGCCAGCCACGAGAACGCGGGCAGCGTGACGCCGCGATCCTGCAGCGCGGCGTACCGTTGCACGAACGCGGTGCCGACCGTGCCGGTACCGAGCAGGGCCAGCTTGCGGTGGGCCCCCAGCGGCAGGTTCAGCACCGCGCTCATGCATCCACCTGTTTACGGCGCTGCACGTCGCGGTGCTGATCGATCACGACCTGGGCGCGTTCCAGCCCGGCCTGCAGATCGGCCACCAGGTCTTCCGGTGACTCGATACCGACCGACAGGCGCAGCAGCCCTTCGCTGATCCCGGCGTGCGCACGCGCTTCCGGGGTCATCGCCGCGTGGGTCATGGTCGCCGGATGCGCGACCAGGCTTTCCACGCCGCCCAGCGATTCGGCCAGGGTGAAGCAGCGCAGGCCATCCACGAAGGCGCGCACCGCCGCATGCGGATCCTCGCCCGGGCACGAGGCCAGTTCGAAGGACAGCATCGCGCCAAAGCCGCTCTGCTGACGGGCTGCGATGGCGTGGCCGGGGTGATCGGCCAGCCCCGGGTAGTACACGCTGGCGACTGCATCGCTGGCGGCCAGCAGCTCGACCACGGCCGCCGTGTTTTCCTGGTGTGCGCGCAGGCGTGCACCCAGCGTACGCAGGCCACGCAGGGTCAGGAAGGCATCGAACGGCGAACCGGTCAGGCCCAACGCGTTGGCCCACCACACCAGCTGCTCGTGCACCGCCGGATCACGCGCGATCACCGCCCCGCCGACTACATCGCTGTGACCGTTGATGTACTTGGTGGTGGAGTGCAGCACCAGATCGGCACCGAAGCTGATCGGCTGCTGCAGCGCCGGGGACAGGAAGGTGTTGTCGACGACTACCTTGGCACCGGCCTTGTGCGCGGCATCGATGACGAAGCGCAGGTCGGTGATGCGCAGCAGCGGGTTGGACGGGGTTTCGATCAGCACCAGCGTCGGCGACTGTGCCAGCGCGTCGGCCAACGAGCGCGGGTCGGTCAGGTCGGCGGTGATCAGGCCGAAGTGGCCCTTCTTCGCCAATGCGTTGAACAGGCGCCAGCTGCCGCCGTACGCATCGTGCGGCACCACCAGCGTATCGCCGGGCTGCAGCAGCGCATTGAGCACCAGATTGATCGCGCCCATGCCGGTGGAGGTGATCACCCCGCCCGCGCCGCCTTCCAGTTCGGCCAGCGCTTCACCGAGCAGATCGCGGGTCGGGTTGCCGCTGCGCGTGTAGTCGTACTGGCGCTTGTTGCCGAAGCCATCGAAGCTGAAGTTCGAGGACAGCACGATCGGCGGGGTCACCGCGCCGTGGGCGGTGTCACGGTCGATGCCGGCACGCACGGCGGCGGTGACGCGGCTACAGGACGGCTCGGTACCAGCGGAACGGCTCATGCGGTTTCTCCGGGGGATCGAAAAGCGGTGGCGAGGATCGCGTCGATGCGATCGGTTTCTTTCAGGAAGGCGTCGTGGCCATACGGCGAGCGCAGCACGCGCAGGCTGCCGCGCGGGCCCAGCCCCTCGACCAGGCCGACGCAGTCGGCCAGCGGGACCAGGCGATCGCCTTCCACAGCGACCACGACGGTCGGCACCTGGATGGCGGCCGGGTCGATGCGGTGCAGGTCGATGGATTCGGACAGGCGCAGGTAAGCATCGACCGGGGTGCGGGCGACATACTGCGCACCGGCGGCATCCAGATAGTCTTCGGCGGCAACGCGCACGCGGCCGTTGACCACTTCCGGCGCGGCGTCGAAGCGTTCGCCGAATTCTTCCGGCGTGCGGTAGCTGAGCATGGCGAACTGGCGCGCCAGCGACAGCCCGTGGCTCTCGGCGCACTGAAGCTGGCCCAGCGCAACCGCACGGCGCTGCAGCGCACGCCAGGCCGCGGCATACGGATGCGGGCGATGCGCACCGCTCACCGCGATCAACTTCTGTACGCGCTGGCGGTGACGGATCGCGAACTGCTGGCCGACCAGCGCGCCGTAGGAGTAGCCCACGAAGCACTGCAGGCGGGCGATGCCAAGATGGTCGAGCAGCAAGGCCAGCGCATCGGCCTGGTCGGCGGTATCGATCGGCAGGTCGAGCGCGCCGTCGGCGCCGATGAAATCGAACGCCAGGATGCGCAGCGAGGCCGGATCCAGCGCGCGACCTGCGGCCACCAGGCCCTCGGCCCAGCCCTTTTCGGGGAATTCGGCATTGGCCGCCACATGGCGGTGCGCGGAGATGCCGCCGGCCAGCACCACCACCGGCGCATCGGCACGGCCGACGCATTCGTAGCGCAGACGTACCGGCCGCGGTCCGCCGTGACGCATCGACAGCACCGCCGCGATATCGCCGCGCACGGCGTTCAGCCCGGCGTCGACGGGGACGCTGAGCGGGGCGAAGGAGTCGGTGGCGACAGGGGCGGCGGTGGCGAAGCGCATGGCGGTATCCAAAGTAGGAAAACGGCCATCGAGCTTTCGCGGAGCTCGCGTTCGAAGCGCACGTACGGTGCACGGTTCGAACCATCTTTCGGAAGACACCAACGGTCTCCGCAGGATTTGGCACCTACGCAGGTCGCTTTCGCGTCTGCGGGCTGCCCCGGCTTCAAAGGGCCTGTCCCTCTGCCGGTCTCGATGGTGGAGCCACGATGCCAGCGCTCCCGGCCCATGTCAATCCCTTCATCGGCATGAAGCGATATATATTCCAGATGATCATCAGTCGCGCATACTCCGGGATCCTCCCTGACCGGCCGACGCCTTGCGCTGCTTACGTTTCACCGCGGTGATTCTGATGATGATGCCGGTGCTGAACGCCTGGGCCGGCCCGGGGGCGAACTGGCGGAACGGCTGGCGGGCCGACCGGCCTGCAACCGCTGCCCCGGCGCAGCGCACCGCTGGCGCGCCGGTGCCGGCCCTGGCCGTACTGACCCTGGAAGGGGCTGGAGACCGCTGGCAGGCCCGGGTCGACAACCGCGTGGCCGGGCCGGTCCAGGTCGAACTGCGCGCCGCCGCCGGCGCCCCCGCGCTGCCGGGGCTACCCGTTCAGACGGTAGTGGCCGCCGGCGCCAGCGTCGTGGTGACCCGCCTGCAGCCGCCGGCCGGTAGTACCACGCTCCGCCTGGATCTGACGGCCGTTCCGGGCGACCCCGGTGCGCGCCCGCAGAATGTGACCTACCTCCTGCCCTTCGATGCCGCGCGCATCCAGGTCAGCCAGGCACCGCAGGGGCAGTTCAGCCACAACGATGCAGAGAACCGCGAGGCCATCGACTTCGCCCTGCCCGAGGGCACGCCCGTGCTCGCGGCGCGGGCAGGAACCGTCATGCAGGTCCAGGCCGGGTATCAGGGCAATGGGCAGGACCGGGACCACGATCTGGGCCGGGCCAACCTGGTGCGGGTGCTGCATGAGGACGGCAGCATGGCGGTGTATGCCCACCTGCAGCACCACGGCGTACTGGTCCGCCCGGGCGAGCAGGTCCAGGCGGGGCAGCGGATCGGGCTCTCGGGCAACACCGGCTACAGCGCCGCGCCGCACCTGCACTTCGCGGTCCAGGTCAATGCGGGCATGCGGCTGCGCTCGATCCCGGCACGGATCGTCAGCCCACACGGCGAGCTGCACTTCGCCCGGACAACGGACGAGGCCGGCGCATCCGCCCTGCCCTGACCCCGGCTACGCCCGCCCCCGTTATACTGGGCGGCTCATCTCCATGAAAAGCGCCCCGGGCGGGCGCGTCACGCCATGTCCGAAGTCGCTACCGAAGCTGCGCGCCGCCGCACCTTCGCCATCATTTCCCATCCTGACGCCGGCAAGACCACGCTGACCGAAAAGCTGCTGCTGTTCGGCGGTGCGATCCAGATGGCCGGTTCGGTCAAGGGCCGCAAGGCCGCGCGCCATGCGACCTCCGACTGGATGGCGCTGGAAAAGGAGCGCGGGATCTCGGTCACCTCCTCGGTGATGCAGTTCCCGTACGAAGGCAAGATCGTCAACCTGCTCGACACCCCCGGCCACGCCGACTTCGGCGAGGACACCTACCGCGTGCTCACCGCGGTGGACTCGGCACTGATGGTGATCGACGTGGCCAAGGGCGTGGAAGAGCGCACCATCAAGCTGATGGAAGTCTGCCGCCTGCGCGACACCCCGATCATGACCTTCATCAACAAGCTCGATCGCGAGGGCAAGGAGCCCATCGATCTTCTGGATGAAGTGGAAAGCGTGCTCGGCATCCAGTGCGCGCCGGTCACCTGGCCGATCGGCATGGGTCAGCGCCTGAAGGGCGTGGTCCACCTGATCAGCGGTGAGGTGCACCTGTACGAGCAGGGCCGCAACTTCACCCGCCAGGATTCGACGATCTTCCCGTCGATCGATTCGCCGGGGCTGGCCGAGAAGATCGGTGAGCGCATGCTGGCCGACCTGCGTGACGAGCTGGAACTGGTGCAGGGCGCCAGCCATCCGTTCGACGTGGAGGCCTACCTGGCCGGCAAGCAGACGCCGGTGTTCTTCGGCTCGGGTGTGAACAACTTCGGCGTGCAGCCGCTGCTGGATTTCTTCGTCGAGCATGCACCGTCACCGCAGCCGCGCGCGACCACTGGCCGCATCATCGCGCCGCAGGAAAACAAGCTGACCGGCTTCGTGTTCAAGATCCAGGCCAACATGGACCCGCAGCACCGCGACCGCGTGGCCTTCATGCGGGTGTGCTCGGGCCGTTTCGTGGCCGGCATGAAGACCTTCCATGTGCGCACCGGCAAGGAAATGAAGCTGGCCAATGCGCTGACCTTCATGGCCAGCGACCGCGAGATCGCCGCCGAGGCATGGCCGGGCGATGTGATCGGCATCCACAACCACGGCACGATCTCCATCGGTGACACCTTCACCGAGGGCGAAGCGGTCAGCTTCACCGGCATCCCGAACTTCGCGCCGGAACTGTTCCGCCGCGCACGCCTGCGCGATCCGCTCAAGCTCAAGCAGTTGCAGAAGGGATTGGCGCAGCTCTCCGAAGAGGGCGCGACGCAGTTCTTCCGCCCGCTGATGAGCAACGACCTGATCCTGGGCGCGGTGGGTGTGCTGCAGTTCGATGTGGCGGCGTATCGCCTGAAGGACGAGTACGGCGTGGAAGCCACCTTCGAGCCGGTCAGCGTGACCACGGCGCGCTGGGTCACCTGCAGCAACGAGAAGAAGCTGGAGGAGTTCCGCGAGAAGAACGCCGGCAACCTGAGCATCGATGCCGCCGGCCAGCTGGTCTATCTGGCACCGACGCGGGTCAACCTGCAGCTGGCGCAGGAGCGCGCACCGGATGTTCGCTTCGCGGCCACCCGCGAAGCAGCGCACAGCATCTCGGTCAGCTGATCGCTCCACCGGTCTACCGGCTGAACAGGCGCGCGTGCATGCGCGCGCCATCGCGGCGATGATAGGGGGGAGCGGGCTCCCCCTCCCCGCACTCCGATCATCGCCATGACCTCTGTCGTTTCCGTTCGAGAAGAAATCGCCAGCGCCCTGACCCACGGGCTTGGCGCCGTCGCTGCACTGGCCGGCAGTGCGGTACTGATCACCCTGGCCGCCATCTATGGCGACGGCTGGCAGCTGGCCAGTGCGATCGTATTCGGGGTGGCGCTGTTGCTGTTGTATACGGCGTCCACGCTCTATCACGCGATCCAGCATCCGGTCGCCAAGGGCCGGCTGAAGGTGTTCGATCACTGTGCGATCTACCTGTTGATCGCCGGTACGTACACGCCGTTCACGCTGATCGGTCTGCGCGGGGGTCCGTGGGGCTGGGGGATGTTCACGGCAATCTGGGCGCTGGCGCTGTTCGGGGTGGTGTTCAAGTTGTTCTACACGGGCCGGTTCAAGCTGCTGTCGACGATCATCTATATCGCGATGGGCTGGATGGTGATGGTGGCGATCAAGCCGATGTGGCATTCGCTGGATGCGTGGACGCTGGGGTGGCTGTTGGCCGGCGGGGTGTTCTATACGTTGGGGACGGTGTTCTATCACCGGGAGTCGGTGCCGTATTCGCATGCGATCTGGCATCTGTTCGTGATCGGTGGGAGTGTGTGCCACTTCGTTGCGGTGACGGCGCAGATTCTCTGAGTGCTGTTTTCTGCCAGGCAAGTGCGACGGCACCCGGACCAGCGAGAGCACTAGCACTAGCACTAGCACCAGGACTAGCAACAGCAACGGCAACGGCAAGAGCAAGACCAAGAGCGACTCGGGCGTCAGGAATGCGCCAGGCGGGGTCGGCACGGGTGGGTCGGCGGGACACGCCGTGAATCCGTCCCTGGAGGCTCATGTCGCGCCATCCATGGCGCTCATGGTCCCGCCAACCCACCCGCACCGCCCCGCTCACCCTTGGCCGGTGGCCTGAGAAGGTCAGAATCCTGGTTGGACCGGATGCCAAGCATGGCCGACGCACCGCGCCTGGAGCAGTCATCGACAACGGCGGCGCCGACGGTCGACACGCCTCACCCTGACAGTACCCTTACCAATGCTTCGCGCTGCCTGCACGATGCAAGGGCAACCATGGGGATGTGAATACTGTGCCCTCCCCTGTTCCGTCCGATGCCCCTTCCCGTTCCCGCTGGCGCTGGCGTCGTCCTGGCAAGCGGGGGCAGCGGTGGTTGGCGATCCTGGTGTTTCTGTTCGCTGCGCTGTTGATCCTGATCGCATTGTGGGATTGGAACTGGTTCAAGGGACCGGTGGAGCGGGCGGTGCAGGCCAAGACCGGGCGTGCGTTCCATATCACGGGCGATCTGGATGTCGATCTGGGTCGGGTGACGACGGTGCGCGGTGATGGGCTGACCTTTGCCAATGCGACGTGGGCCAAGCAGTCGCAGATGGCGACGGCCGATCGGGTGGAGATCGATCTGCGGGTGTGGCCGCTGCTGCGTGGGCAGGTGCGGATTCCGGAGATCCGCTTGACGCGGCCGGATCTGTTGCTGGAAACCGCGCCGGAGAAGAATCAGCCGGGCAATTGGGATTTCCTGGGGCCGAGCGACGGTGATCCGCCGGTGCTGCAGCGGTTGTTGGTCGATGATGGGCGGCTGCAGTTCCGGGATGCGGCGGGCCGGACCGATGTGCTGGTGTCGCTCGACAGTGGCAAGCCACGCGACAAGGACAGTGGTCCGCCGCTGCTGGTGAAGGGCAAAGGGCGCTGGCAGGGCAATCCGTTCTCGCTGGAGGGCAATACCGAGTCGCCGCTCGAGCTGACCAATACCGGCCATCCGTTCCGCATCCATCTGGATGGGCGCGCCGGGAATACGCATGCGATCGCCAGTGGGACGTTGACCAATCCTTTCCAGTTGCGGGTGTTCAATCTGGAGTTGATGCTGAGTGGCCAGGATATGGAGGATCTGTACCCGCTGATCGGGGTCGCCATGCCCTCCACGCCGCCGTACAAGCTCAAGGGACAGCTCAAGCGCGACAACGCGATCTGGCGCTATGAGAATTTCACGGGCACGGCCGGTGACAGCGATCTGGGCGGGACCGCGCAGATCGATGTGAGCGGTGACCGGCCATTCCTGAAGGCGGATCTGGTGTCCAAGCGATTGGACTTCGACGACCTGGCCGGCTTCATCGGGGCGCCGCCGAAGACCGGCGCGGGGGAATCGGCCAATGCCGAGCAGAAGGCGAAGGCAGCCGCGCTGGCGGCCCGTGCCAAGGTACTGCCGGATACACCCTACAACCTGTCCAAGCTGCGCGCGATGGATGCCGATGTGCGCTGGAAAGCGCAACGGATCAACTCGCCGGCCCTGCCGCTGGATGACATGGATGCGCACCTCAAGCTCAACGACGGGCTGCTGCGCCTGGAACCGCTCAACTTTGGTGTGGCCGGCGGCGATATCCGCAGCACGATCCGGATGGATGCCCGCAAGCAGGCCATTTCCACGCAGTTGCAGGCCACCATCCGCAAGGTGCAGCTGGGCAAGCTGTTCCCCGATGCGAAGCTGGCCGAGCAGGCCTCCGGCGGTATCAGTGGCGACGTCAACCTGACCGGGCAGGGCAACTCCGTCGCGGCCATGCTTGGCAGTTCCGATGGCACCGTGGCGGTCGGCATCGGCCGCGGCCATGTCGGCAATCTGATCATGGAACTGGCCGGGCTGGATGTCGCCGAATCGGTGAAGTTCCTGTTCACCGGTGACAAGCAGATTCCACTGCGTTGCGCGTGGGGCGACTTCGGGGTGACCAACGGCGTGATGCAGTCGCGTTCGCTCGCCTTCGATACCACCGACACCCTGATCCTTGGCGAGGGCAAGGTGGATCTGAAACAGGAACAGCTGGATCTGCTGCTGCGACCGCGCCCGAAGGACATGAGCATCCTGGCGCTGCGCTCGCCGCTGCGCATCGGCGGAACCTTCAAGGATCCCTCGTTCCGGCCGGACTTCAAGGCGCTGGGCATCCGCGGGGCGATCGCCCTGGCGCTGGGCAGCATTGCCCCGCCCGCCGCGCTGCTGGCGACGATCGAAACCGGGCCGGGCGAGGACAGCAACTGCGGTGGCCGCTACGCCAAGTGATTCCGGCCCATTCTGGCCAGATGCCGACTCATGGCCGGCATGCCGGCCAGCAAGGATCCACGCTCAACCGGCGACGATGTACTGTTGGAGCTGATCGAGTTTCTGTGCTTGTTCGTCGATCACCGACTTGACCAGGTCGCCGATCGAGATCACGCCGAGGACCCCGTTGCCATCGACCACCGGAAGGTGGCGGATGCGGTAATCGGTCACCAGTTGCAGGCAGTGCTCGACCTGCTCGCCTGGCGCGACGGTCACCACCTTGGGGGTCATGATCTCGCGGACTTCGGTTGTGCGTGAGGAGCGTTCGTGCAGCACGATCTTCCGCGCGTAATCGCGCTCGGACAGAATGCCGACCAGGTGCCGGCCTTCCATCACCAGAACCGCGCCGATGCCCTTTTCAGCCATCAACCGGATGGCGTCGATCACCGCCGACGTCGGGGCGACTGCGAATACCTCAGGGGACTTGCCTTCCAACAGCTGTCGTACCGTGGTCATCTCGCTGCTCTCCACCGATGGGATGCAGGGCCGAGTCTGCCACGAACGGGGCCTGCCAGGTGTCAATCAGGTACAGCGGGCGCTGTTTGGATTCTTCGTACAGCCGGCCCAGGTATTCACCGATCAGGCCCAGCGCGATCAGCTGTATCCCGCCAAGGAACAGGATCACCGCCATCATCGTTGGCCACCCAGCGACACGGTCGCCGTACAGCGCGGCCTTCAGCACCACGACCAGCGCAAACAGGAACGCGAAACTCGCCGCTGCCAGGCCCAGATAGGTGGTCACCCGCAGCGGCGCGGTCGAAAAGCCGGTGATCCCTTCCAACGCGAAGTTCCACAGCCGCCAGAACCCGAACTTGCTCTCCCCGACCAGCCGCGCATGGCGGTGGTAAGGCAGGGCCTTGCGCCGGAAGCCCACCCAGCCGAACAGCCCCTTCATGAAGCGGTGGCGCTCACGCAGCTGACCCAGCGCCTGCAGCGCGCGCGGCGACAACAGGCGGAAGTCGCCGGTATCGGCCGGAATCGGTGTCTTGGACAGCCGCCCGATCACCCGGTAGAACGCCTTGGCTGTAGACCGTTTGAGCCAGCTTTCGCCATCGCGCACCAGGCGCGTGCCGTACACGTTGTCATAGCCCTGTTGCCACAGCGCGACGAACTCGGGAATCAGTTCCGGCGGATCCTGGCCATCGGCATCGAGGATCATCACCGCACCGTCGTCGACGAAATCCAGCCCGGCGGTGAGCGCCGCTTCCTTGCCGAAATTCCGCGAGAGCCGCAGCACGCCGACGCAGCCGTCGGCAGCGGCCAATCCCTGCATGACGTCCCATGTCGTATCGGTACTGCCGTCGTCCACATACAGCACGCGGCCGTCGATACCTTCCAGTCCATCGAGCACCGCACGCAGCCGTGGGTGCAGCATCGGCAAGGCAAGCGCTTCATTGTGGGCGGCGACGACGACGGTCAGGCGTGGGCTGTTCATGCGGCGATTGTAGCGTCAGCCAATCACGTTCATGAACGCTCAATCCTCGCTGAGGTAACCACTCCCGCCCAACTGCCGCGCCTGCCGCTGGATCCATGTCGCGCGGCGCTGGACGTAGGGTCCGGGCTGGGCCGCGTTGTAACGTCGCGGTGATGGCAGCACCGCTGCCAGCCGCGCGCTTTCGGCCGGGCTCAGCCGCGACGCGTCCTTGTTCCAGTACTGCCGGGACGCGGCCTGCGCGCCATAGATGCCGTCGCCGAACTCGGCGATGTTGGCGTACATCTCCAGGATCCGCGACTTCGGCCACAGCGCTTCGATCAACACGGTGTACCAGACCTCCAGGCCCTTGCGGATCCAGCTGCGGCCCTGCCACAGGAACAGGTTCTTGGCGACCTGCTGGCTGATCGTGCTGGCCCCGCGCAGGCGGCCGCCGCGTGCGTTGTGGTCACGCGCCTTCTCGATGGCCTGCAGGTCGAAGCCGTTGTGCTCCGGGAAGCGCTGGTCCTCGGCGGCCACCAGCGAAATCGGCAGGCTCGGCGCCATCTGGTCCAGGTCGCGCCACTGGTAGTGCAGCCGGTAGCTCCAGTCGCCCTCCCCCAACGCTTCGCCATAGCGCCACAGCATCACGCTGGACACCGGCGGGTCGATGAAACGCAGGGCCAGCACCTGCAGCACACTGAAGCCGACAAACAGTACCGGCAGCCACAGCAGGCGCTTCCAGTGCCAGCGGCGCGGACGTGACGGTTCCAGGTCCGGCTCGACCTTGAGGTTGCTGCGCTCTGCCCCCATTACTGGTGCATCCTTTACTTGCACGGTTGTCGGCGCATTATCCGGCAACCGGCACTCCTTTCGCGCAGCCACCGAACCGATGACCGCCCAATCCGACTCCCTTGTCCGTTTCCTGCTCCCCGATGCCGGCGTCCGCGGCGTGCACGTGCACCTCGATGACACCTGGCGGGAGATCCTGTCCCACGCGGTCTATCCGCCGGGCGCCGCTGAACTGCTCGGCGAGGCCAGCGTGGCCTCGGCGCTGTTCACCGGCCACACCAAGGTCGATGGCCGGCTGTCGATCCAGCTGCGCAGCAACACCGCGATGCGTACCCTGTTCGCCGAGTGCACCGCGGCCGGCACGCTGCGCGGCATCGTCCAGCTGGCCGACGGCGGCGGCGACGCCCCGCGCGACCTGACCGCGCTGGGCGAGGACGCGCTGCTGGCGATCACCATCGAAAACCCCGGCCTGGACCCGCGCGAACCGCAGCGCTACCAGAGCCTGGTCGGCCTGACCGCAGCCGGTCTGGACGAAGCCTTCGAGGATTATTTCCGCCAGTCCGAACAGCTGCCCACCCGGCTGCTGCTGGCCGCCGACGGCACCCGCGCCGCAGGCCTGCTGTTGCAGAAGCTGCCGGGCGATGAAGGCGACCAGGACGGCTGGTCGCGTGCCAGCGCGCTGTTCGAGACCCTGGGCAAGCAGGAACTGCTGGAGGTACCGGGCCACGATCTGCTGCACCGCCTGTTCCATGAAGAGACGCCGGAACTGCTCGGCGACAAGGCCCTGCGCTTCGCCTGTTCGTGCTCGCGCGAGCGGGTGGCAGGCATGTTGCAGTCGATTGGCGAGGAAGAGGCCCGGGCTGCCGCCGAGCCAACCGGCGCGGTGGAAGTGCGGTGCGAATTCTGCGGGCAGGAGTATCACTTTCCGTTGACGGAATTCGACATACTGTTCCGCGAGATGGATGTATCCTCGCCGGCACCTGAACGGCTTCAGTAAACTTGGCAAGCGTTTTGTTCTGGGGAGAACCAAGACTTGTTAAGAAATCATAAACGCCCTAGGATCAATGTCCCGCTTCGGCGGGAACTTGTGTTCACCGCGCTTGTCTGAGAGTTCCAATGCATTCCCTTCTGCGTCTACCGCTGGCCCTGATGATCGCCCTAGGCGCGATCTCGGGCGCGCATGCGCAGGCCAAGGGCAAGCAGGACGGCACCGTGTTGCCGGTCTGGAACAAGGGCAGCGGCAAGGTGGAGGCGTTGCTGTATCTGGAACCCACCGGCGAGCAGGCGGTCGGTGCGCGCTGGCATTTCGGCCGCAGCTCCCTGGACGCGGCCTTCGGCCTGTCCTCGGGTGACTCGCTGGGTCTGCTGTGCAACAGCAGTCGCGGGACGAGCATCAGCGGATTGGCCAGCCATTGCATGCTGGCGACACTGGGCGATGAGGAAGACAACACGCTCAGCCGCCGCGTCAGTGGCACCGCCGCGTTCAACCGGCCTGGCGGCCGCGTGGGCATCACCGCCGGCAGCGGCCGCGACACCCTGCCCGCGTGGCTGGCTGGCCCGAACAAATCGCCTTCGCTGCGCGCCGAACAGAACGACCTGACCGTCTTCGGGCAGAAGAACATCGGCCGCGAGGGCTTCGTCTCGATCGGCGGCACCTATGCCAAGGCGCGTCTGGTCCCCATCGCGGACGCCTCGCCGGCGATCGTGGACCGCTGGGACAGCAAGAGCCTCACCATCGGTGCCGGCTATGGCAACTTCAGCGGCAACATCATCGGCCGCGTGGTCGATGTTCCGGGCCAGCCCGGCAAGTGGGAAGGCCTGGGGGTCGGCCTGACCTGGCGCACGCCGTGGAGCGGGCAGCTCACCGTGGGCGCCGAGAACGTGGTCACCCGCGGCAAGAACCCGTTCGCCCCCCGCAACGAGAGCACGGACGAGGGCACCGTCCCCTACGTGCGGTACGAGCAGGATCTCTGACCTGTCGTTGCGACGACCCGTCAATACACGTCATCCAAAGGGCGCCTCCACGAGGCGCCCTTTTTCGTTTGGGCTGCCTGTCAAGGGCGCACACGGCCCATTCAGGGTGAAATTTTTTTAACAAAAATCTTAACAAATGAGACGTTTTAGGCGGCAGATATCGCTTAGAGCCTTATGCTGCAAAGGCTTTGCCGAATTTCACCTAAATCACATGGAACATTAACGGCTCTTTAATTTTTAGTTGCACGTGGTTACTATCGAGTCAGCTTCACGGATTGGGAACGCCTTTCGTCCCCGCGCTGAAGCCCATCCCAACACGTTGCACCCAAGTCAACTTGGAGAGAGAGCCCAATGAATCGCAACAGCAACAAACTGCGTGACGCCGTCGTCCTCGCGCTGATCGCCAGCGCTGCCGGCACCGGCAGCGCCGTCGCCCAGGAAGCCACTGGCACCACCAATCTGGACCGCATCTCGGTCACCGGTTCGCGCATCCGCCAGGTTGACGTCGAGACCGCGCAGCCGGTGCTGACCATCTCGCGTGCAGATATCCAGAACCAGGGCTTCAGCTCGGTCGGCGACATCCTGCAGAACATTTCGGCCGCCGGTAGCCCGAACTTCAGCCGCGCCTCGCCGCTGACCTCCAACCAGGAAGCCGGTGGTCAGTACATCGACCTGCGCAACCTGGGCGCACAGCGCACGCTGGTGCTGGTCAATGGCAAGCGCCTGGGCATCAGCCCGGACGGCTACCAGGACATCTCCATCATCCCGACCTCGATGGTCGAGCGCATCGACGTGCTGAAGGACGGCGCCTCGTCGATCTACGGTTCGGACGCGATGGCCGGTGTGATCAACATCATCACCCGCAAGAACTTCGACGGCCTGGAAGCGAACGTCTACAAGGGCCAGTACAGCCAGGGCGATGGCGAGAAGGAAACCTACGACTTCGTCATGGGCTTCTCCGGTGACCGCGGCTCGCTGACCGTCGGCGCCGAGTACCACAAGGAAGAAGGCGTGTGGGCCAAGGATCGTCCGTTCACGGCCGACACCTACCCGGATTGGGATCCGGCCTCCTCGCTGACCCCGGTCGGCCAGTACGGTAACTACAACCGCTTTGCCAACCAGTTCAACCGCAATGCTGCGGGCGCGCTGGTGCTCAACGCCCAGGGCAACCCGGTCCGCCGCAGCGCCGGCTGGTCGGTCGCCAATCAGGGCAGCGATGCCATCGGTGCCAACGACTTCCACCCGCAGACCGCTGCGGATCAGAGCCGTTCGTCCGATCAGATGCACCTGCTGACCCCGCTGGAGCGTCGTTCGCTGTTCGTCAGCGGCAACTACGACATCACCGACAACGTCCGCTTCACCACGGACCTGTCCTACACCAAGCGCCAGTCGCAGCGTCAGATCGCCGGTTACCCGCTGCAGTCGTCCGCCTTCGGCGTGCCGATGGCCGGCGCGGTCTATCAGACCAATCCGGATGGCAGCCGCACCCTGGTCAGCAATGGCAGCTACTTCAACCCGAACGGCAATCGTGACCTGTACCAGGCCGACGTCGCCAGCTTCGTCGATGCTGATGGCAACCCGCTGTACTCGCAGACCAACGACGTCGACTTCCGTCGCCGTGGCTGGGAAGTCCCGCGTACCACCGATTCGACCCTGACCACCTGGCGTTTCGCCGCGGCACTGGAAGGTTCGTTCGAAATCGGTGACCGCTTCTTCAACTGGGATGTCGGCGCGCTGTACAACGAAAACGACAGCCTGCTGATCAACAACGGCAACTTCTACATCCCGGCCGTCGCCGCGGCTGTGGGTCCGTCGTTCCTCAACTCCTCCGGCCAGGTCGTCTGCGGCACCCCGGGCAACGAGATCGCCGGCTGCGTGCCGTGGAACCCGTATGCCGGCTACGGCGCAGGCAGCGACCAGTACTCGCTGGGCGATCCGAACGTGCAGAACTACCTGTTCCGCGAAGAACACGCCACCGGCAAGACCACCACCCACAACTACTTCGCCAACCTGTCCGGCACCATCGTGCCGCTGCCGGCGGGCGACCTGGGCTTCGCGGTCGGCTATGAATACCGCAAGGAAAGCGGTGCGTTCAACCCGGATGCGATCGCCCAGTCGGGTGACTCGACCAACCTGGCGTCCGGTCCGACCAAGGGTTCCTACGCCCTGGATGAGTTCTACCTGGAATTGAACATCCCGATCCTGGCGGATCTGGCGTTCGCCAAGGAACTGACCCTGGACGTGGCCACCCGTTACTCGGATTTCACCAGCTTCGGTGACACCACCAACAACAAGTTCGGCCTGAAGTGGCGTCCGATCGACGACCTGCTGGTCCGTGCCACCTATGCCGAGGGCTTCCGCGCCCCGACCATCGGTGATCTGTACGGCGGCACCTCGCAGACCTTCCCGACCAACTTCGTCGATCCGTGCGACAGCGTCTACGGCGACGTCCGCGGCAGCGCACGCTGCGTCCAGGATGTCGGCCAGGGCTACCGCCAGCTGTCGCAGGGCTTCGTCCCGACGACCGGCCGTGCCGCACAGAGCCCGGTGCCGTTCAACTCCGGCTCGAACCCGAACCTGACCCCGGAAACCTCCGAGTCCAAGACGGTCGGCTTCGTGTACAGCCCGAGCTACGTCACCGGCCTGAGCGTGGGTGTGGATTGGTGGAGCATCCGCATCGACAACACGATCGTCAGCGACAGCCCGAACCTGATCATGGAAGACTGCTATGTCCGCCTGATCGAATCGCGCTGCTCGATGTTCAGCCGTGACCCGAACAACGGCAACATCGTGGGCACCCTGAACTACGGCAACCGCAACGCCGGTTACACCGAAACCGAAGGCTTCGACTTCGACATCAGCTACAGCCGTGACACCGATTTCGGCCGCTTCTCGGCCAAGTCGTCGACCACGTACGTGGGCAAGTACGAAGAGAAGTCCACGGACGATGTGGACGCCGTGCCGTCGCAGAACAATGGCTTCGGTGCATTCTTCCGCGTGCGCTCGAACCTGGGCCTGGGCTGGAGCATGAACGACCTGTCGGTCAACTGGAACGTGCGTTACTTCTCCGGCACCAAGGAAAGCTGCCGCTTCCCCACGCGTTGCACCCTGCCCACCTACAGCGCACCGGACACCCTGGGCGTGATCTCGCCGCAGACCGAGCTGGGCGCAGTGACCTTCCACGACGTGCAGGTGTCCTATGCCACCCCGTGGAATGCCACCGTCGCCGTGGGCGCCAACAACGTGTTCAACAAGGTCGGCCCGATGATGACCTCGCAGCCGAACTCGAACTTCTCGTACTACGGCGGCTACGACATCGGTCGCTTCCTGTACATGAAGTACTCGCAGAAGTTCTGATCGATCCACTGATCAACAACGTCTGATGCAACGGCCCCGAAAGGGGCCGTTGTTTTTTGTGGCGACGCGCGGCCCCGTCCAACGGCCGCATACAAAAAAGGCCGCGTTTCCGCGGCCTTCTGCTTGCCTGCAGCGATCAGATCACCCCAGCGGGATCAGCGTCTCGATCACGTGCTCGACATAGGCCTCGAAATCTTCGCGGGCCTGTTTGGGCTGCTGCAACTGCAGCGACAGCTGCAGGAAGCCGACATAGGCGGCATAGGCCAGGCGTGCACGGTGCTGCGCATCCGTGCGGCTGAGCCCGGCCTGGCGGAACGAGGCGACCAGGTACTCCAGGCGGCGATGCGAGACACGGTCGATGACCGGGCGCACCATCGGGTGATCCAGCGCCTTGAGCAGTTCGCTGTAGATGATGTGCGGCTGCACCTCATGCGCCACCACCTGGAACAGCTGGCGCAGGCGTACGCGCGGGTCGGTCACATCGGCCAGGCTGCCGAACACCTGCTCCTGCTCGAACAGCTCCCAGCGCTCCAACGCGGCCTGCAGCAACGCATCGCGCGAGGGGAAGTGCCAATAGAAGCTGCCTTTGGTGACACCCAGGCGCCGCGCCAGCGGTTCCACCGCAACCGCGCCCACGCCTTGTTCGGCAATCAGATCCAGTGCGGCCTGGGCCCAGTCTTCGGCACTGAGGCGGCTGTTGCGGCCGGCACGTGGCTCGCCGGCGGAAGCTTCGGGTTCATTCATAGGTGGATTTAACCATACGCCGGGGTTGGTTGCAGTACGTCAATGCACACAGGGGCGCCTGGAGCCTCGCCGCACAAGGGATGTCCCCACCATACTCCCAAGTATTGACATCGCACAGGGCAGGTCCATACTAGCGAGTATGGTCACTCCTTCTTCTACTCTGCCCCGTTTTGACGATGAGCGACTGACCGGCGCGCACGACGCCGTGCTGGCCGCCACCCGGTCGGGCCCGGGGCGTCGCGGCACCGTGCTGTTCGCCCACGGCTTCGGCCAGACCCGGCATGCCTGGAATGCCACCGCGGCCGCGCTGGTCGACGCCGGTTACCAGACCCTGTCCTACGACGCACGCGGCCATGGCGATTCAGACTGGAATCCGGCCGAACGCCCTTACCACGGCGAACAGTTCGCCGATGATCTGATCGTGCTGGCCGGCGAGCAGGCGCAGCCGCCGATCCTGATCGCCGCCTCGATGGGCGGCCTGTTCGGTTTGCTCGCCGAGTCGCGCTGGCCGGGCCTGTTCTCGGCGATGGTGCTGGTGGACATCACCCCGCGCTGGGACACCGCCGGGGTCGAAAAGATCCTGATGTTCATGACCGCACACCCCGACGGCTTTGCCTCGCTGGCGCAGGCGGCCGATGTGATCTCCGCCTACCTGCCGCACCGCCCGCGCAAGTCGGACGATTCCCTGCGCGCGTTGCTGCGCGAGGACGGTCACGGCCGCTGGCGCTGGCATTGGGACCCGCGCCTGGTCGCCGAACTGGCGCGTGACAGTGAACACCACCAGGACGCGCTCGCCGACGCAGCGCGCCAGGTGAAATGCCCATTGCTGCTGGTCAGCGGTGGCCGCAGCACCCTGGTCACCCCGCAGACGGTGGCCGAGTTCCTCGCGTTGGTGCCACATGCACGCCACGTGCAGCTGCCGGAGGCCACGCATATGGTCGCCGGTGATGACAACAACGCCTTTACCGCTACTGTGTTGGACTATCTGGACGTGTTGCCCTCGGCCTCCGCCGTCGCATCGTCCGCCATTACCGAGCACGTCACCGGAGCACGCTCATGAGCATTGTCGTTCCCTTCCTCGTCGTCCTGTTGGCAGGTGCGTTCGTCGCCTACCACCGGATGCGCCTGATCACCTGGACGATCATCAGCCTCGTGCTGCTGGCCGCCTGCTGGTTCATCCCGTACGTCAACCAGACCGCCACGATCGTGGCCGCGGCCATCGTCGCCGTGATCGCCGTGCCGCTGCTGCTGCCCTTCATCCGCAAGCCGCTGCTGACCGCGCCGATGATGAAGGTGTTCCGCAAGGTGCTGCCGCCGCTGTCGCAGACCGAGCGCATCGCGCTGGAAACCGGCTCGGTCGGTTTCGAAGGCGAGCTGTTCACCGGTGACCCGGACTGGAACATCCTGCTCAACTACCCCAAGCCGCAGCTCACCGCTGAGGAACAGGCGTTCCTGGACGGCCCGGTCGAAGAGCTGTGCAAGATGGTCAACGACTGGGAAATCACCCACGTCTACGCCGACCTGCCGCCGGAGCTGTGGAGCTTCATCAAGAAGAACAAGTTCTTCGGCATGATCATTCCGAAGGAATACGGCGGCCTGGGCTTCAGCGCGCTGGCCCACCACAAGGTGATCCAGAAGCTGGCCTCGGTGTCGAGCGTGGTCAGCTCCACCGTCGGCGTGCCCAACTCGCTGGGCCCGGGTGAACTGCTCAACCATTACGGCACCCAGGAACAGAAGGACCAGTACCTGCCGCGCCTGGCCGATGGCCGTGAAGTGCCCTGCTTCGGCCTGACCGGTCCGTTCGCCGGCTCGGACGCCACCTCGATTCCCGATTACGGCATCGTCTGCAAGGGCGAGTGGAACGGCGAGCAGGTGCTCGGCGTCAAGCTCACCTTCGACAAGCGCTACATCACCCTGGCCCCGGTGGCCACGCTGATCGGCCTGGCCTTCCGCATGTACGACCCGGATGGCCTGATCGGCAGCACCCGCGACATCGGCATCACCCTGGCGCTGCTGCCGCGTGATACCGCCGGCGTGGAAATCGGCCGTCGCCACTTCCCGCTCAACTCGACCTTCCAGAACGGCCCGATCCGCGGCAAGGATGTCTTCATCCCGCTGACCCAGCTGATCGGCGGCGCCGAGAAGGCCGGCAAGGGCTGGAACATGCTCAACGAGTGCCTGGCCGTCGGCCGCTCCATCACCCTGCCCTCCACCGCCAGTGGCGGTGCCAAGGCCGGTGCGGTGGTGACCGGTGCCTATGCCCGCATCCGCAAGCAGTTCGGCCTGTCGGTCGGCCGCTTCGAGGGCGTGGAAGAAGCGCTCGCCCGCATCGGTGGCAAGGCTTACGCGATCAGCGCGCTGTGCCAGGCCACGGCGGCGGCGGTGGACCGCGGCGACGTGCCGTCGGTGCCGTCGGCCATCGCCAAGTACCACTGCACCACCATGAGCCGTGAAGTGATCTCGGACGTGATGGATGTGATCGGCGGCAAGGGCATCATCCTGGGGCCGCGCAACTTCGCCGGCCGCAGCTGGCAGGCCGCGCCGATCGCGATCACGGTGGAAGGCGCCAACATCATGACCCGCAGCCTGCTGATCTTCGGCCAGGGTGCGATCCTGTGCCACCCGTGGGTGCTCAAGGAAATGAAGGCCGCGCAGGATCCGGACACCCGCGCCGGCCTGCAGGAATTCGATCGCAGCCTGTTCGGCCACATCCGCTACGGCATCTCCAACGCCGTGCGTTCGTTCTGGTTCGGCCTGACCGGTGCGCGTTTCGGTGCCGCCCCGGGCGATGCCTACACCCGCCGCTACTTCCGCAAGCTGGACCGTTACTCGGCCAACCTGGCGCTGATGGCCGACATCTCGATGATGACGCTGGGCGGCAAGCTGAAGTTCAAGGAATCGCTGTCCGGCCGCCTGGGCGATGTGCTGAGCCACATCTACATGACCAGCGCCATGCTCAAGCGTTACCACGACGAAGGCGCCCCGGCCGCCGACCAGCCGCTGCTGGCCTGGGCCTTCCATGACAGCGTGCACAAGATCGAAGAATCGCTGTCGGCCGCCCTGCGCAACTTCCCGGTGCGCCCGATCGGCTGGCTGATGTGGGCGCTGATCTTCCCGTTCGGCCGCCGTGCAGAAGCCCCGGGCGACCGCCTCGGCCACCGCGTGGCCGCGCTGCTGATGGCGCCCAACGAGGCCCGCGACCGTCTGGCCAGTGGCGTGTTCCTGACCCCGTGCGAGAACAACCCGGGTGGCCGCATCAACAGCTACCTGTCCAAGGCGATCATGGCCGAGCCGGTGGAGCGCAAGTTCATCAAGGCGCTCAAAACCAAGGGCATCGAGGCGCTGGACTTCGTTACCCAGCTGGACGAAGCCGTGGCCGAAGGTGTGATCACCCAGGACGAACGCACCCTGCTCGAAGAGCTGCGCACGCTCACCCTGGAAACGATCACCGTGGACGACTTCGATCCGGAAGAACTGCGCTCGGCGGGCTACTACAAGCGCCAGCAGAAGGACGCGCAGTCGCAGGCCGCGTGATCCCGGCCACCAGGTAAACCACAACGGCGGACTTCGGTCCGCCGTTTCTTTAGGGAGACCCCCGATGTCCGCTCCACTGCTCACGCTTTACCGCCGCATGCAGCGTTGGCCTGCCGGCAACTGGCTGTTCTCGCGCGCGGTGTGCGTCAAGGCGCCCTACTTCGCCAGCATCGCCCCGCGCATCACGCTGCTCGAACCGGGCCGCTGCGAAGGCCGCATCGCGCACCGGCGCAAGGTCACCAACCACATCGGCACGGTGCACGCGATCGCGCTGTGCAACCTGGCTGAGCTCACCGCCGGGCTGATGGTGGATGCCTCGCTGCCCAAGGGCATGCGCTGGATCCCGAAGGGCATGGAGGTGCAGTACCTGGCCAAGGCGACGGGCACCCAGTATGCCGTGGCCACGCCGGAGCAGCCGATCGTGGCGGCCGAGGCGGGTTACGCGCTGCCGGTGAAGGTGCAGGTGCGCGATGACGCCGGCACGGCCGTGTTCGAGGCACGGATCGCCATGTGGGTGTCGCCGGTCAAGCGTTGATCGGTGCCGCGCAGCCACCCATGGGGTGGCTCTACCCCCCGGTCAGGCCGGCACCATCCACCATGCCGCTACGGCCAGGATCGCCGGCAGCGCCTGGATGAAGAAGATCCGCTTGTTGACGCTGTACGCGCCATAGCAGCCGGCCACGATCACGCAGCCCAGCATGAAGTTGACCAGCATCGGCAGGTGATCGAACAGGCCCCAGAACAGGCCCGCGGCAAGGAAGCCGTTGTACAGCCCTTGATTGGCCGCCAGCACCCGCGTGGCCTGCGCCTTTTCCGGCGTATTGCGGAAGGTCTTCAGGCCCAGCGGCCTGGTCCACAGGAACATTTCCAGGACCAGGAAATACACGTGCAGCAGGGCGACCAACAGGGTCAACGACAGCGCGATCCAATACATGGGCTCAGGTTCCTGGAAGACTGCAGAGAGCTTACTCCGGACGCTCGCCCGGCAGCTTCTTTTCCTCGCGCAGTAGGCCCAATGCTGCGACGGTCATCGCCCCGGCCACGACCAGCCCACCAACGAACACAATGTGCGAACCGAACAGGGACAGTCCCTTGTGCACCCAGGCGAAGGTCAGATCGCCACCGCGGTAGACCACGGTGTCGATCGCCGCGCCGGCCTTGTAGCGCCACTGGCGGTCCACACGGGTGTAGATCGTCTCGCGCGCCGGCTTGGCCAGTGAGAATTCGCTGGCGCGGGTCATGACCTGCACCATCGCCACCATCAAGGGCAACGGGGAGGCCGCCAGGATCGAGAACCCGATGATGATCGCCACGCCGGGAATCAACAGCGCCGGGGCGATCCCATACCGCGACAGCAACCAGCGCGTGAAGCCAAGCTGGATGATCAGGGTCAGCGTGTTCACCGCCAGGTCCACGCGTGAAAAGAACGCCGTGCTTGCCGCTGCATCGGGGTACAGGCGGCGCACGATCGAGGCCTGCTCGTTGTAGAGCATCGTGCCTACGCCCACGCCGAACAGCACCATCAGCGCCAGCCAGCGCAGCATCGGCTCACGCACGATCAGCTTCAGGCCATCGAACACGCTGCCGCCCATCGGCGTCTCACCGGAAACCAGCTGCCGCTCCTGTTCGCGTGCCACCGCCCACAGCCGCAGCCGCCAGATGCAGCCCAGGCAGATCAACAGGAAGCCGGCCGAGACCAGCATCAGATTGGCGATGCCGACCCGCTGCACCAGCGCCGAGGTGATGATCGGCCCAAGGAATGCGCCGATCGTCCCGGCCGCGCCGAGATAGCCGTAATACGCGCGCGCCTCCACGTTGGAGAACACGTCGGCCATGAAGCTCCAGAACACGGCCACCGCAAACAGGTTGAAGACGGTGATCCAGAAAAAGAACGCCATCCCCCGCCCGGGCACGCCGGTCTCGAACATCACGTAGAAGCCGAGCAGGGTGACAATGAAGAACCCATACACCGCCGGCAGGAACACCCGGCGCGGATAGCGGCTCACCAGCGCGCCGTACAGCGGCTGCAGCACCAGCATGATGAAGAACACGCAGGTGAACAGGAACTGCAGCACGAAGTCCTGCAGGGCGATCCCGTGCCCGGCGAACCACTGGATCAGCGGCAGCGGAAACACGGTCTGCAGATCCGACGAGGCCGCCATCGCTTCGCGCACCGGGCGCAGGACGTAGTAGCCGCTGAGCAGGCAGAAGAAGTACAGCGAAGCCCAGATCAGCGGCGGCGAACGCCGCCACGCACTCAGCATCCCACCGGCTGCCGTGCCGGTCCCGGTCGCCGCGGTCATTGCCCGCTCTGCGCGGACAGGGGGCGTTGCAACGGCAGCATGTGGGGAACTCCGGGCGTCGAAGCGCGCAAGGTAAACGATGCACCGCAACATCGCCAGCCTCCGGCACGCCCATCGGCGCAACGCTGCGTGGCGCACCCCGCAGCCCCTGCCTGCCCCAACCTGTCTTATGCTCGGTGCGCACCCCGGCAAGGAGCGGCATGTACGACTACATCGTGATTGGAGCCGGTTCTGCCGGCTGCGTGCTGGCCCACCGGCTCAGCGAAGACCCGGCCTGCCGGGTACTGCTGCTGGAAGCGGGCCCGCGCGATACCAACCCCTTCATCCATATGCCGGCCGGGTTGGCGCGGCTGGTCAACAACCGCCGCATCAACTGGAACCTGGAGACCGAGCCGGAGCCTGCACTGGAGGGCCGTCGCCTGTGGTGGCCGCGCGGCAAGGTGCTGGGGGGCTCGAGTTCGATCAATGCGATGTGCTACGTGCGCGGCGTACCGGCCGACTACGACGGCTGGGAAGCGGGTGGCGCCATCGGCTGGGGCTGGGACCAGGTGCTGCCCTGGTTCCTGCACAGCGAGCGCAACAGCCGCGGTGCCAGCGCGCTGCACGGCGCCGCAGGACCGCTGTCGGTGTCCGACCTGCGCCACCACAATCCCCTGTCGGCCGCTTTCATCGCCGCCGCACAGCAGGCCGGCCATCCCCACAATGCGGACTTCAACGGTGACCAGCAGCTCGGCGTCGGGCTGTACCAGGTCACCCAGCGCGACGGTGCACGGTGTTCGAGCGCGGATGCCTATCTGCGCCCGGCACGCCACCGGCGCAACCTGACGGTGCTCACCGGGGCGCAGGCGACCGCGCTGAGTTTCCAGGGCACGACGGCGACCGGCGTGCACTATCGGCGTGGCGCGCACCACCTCCACGCACGCGCGGGCGCGGAGGTGATCCTCAGCGCCGGCGCCATCCACTCCCCGCACCTGCTGATGCTCTCCGGCATCGGCGAGGCGGACACGCTGCGCTGCCACGGCATCACCCCGCGCGTGGATCTGCCCGGTGTCGGCCGCAACCTGCAGGACCACCTGGACATCTGCACCGTCGTGCACACCGGCCCGGGTGTCAGCTACGACCGCAGCAGCGAACTGCGCATCGCCGTGGACTACTTCCTGCGCGGCCACCGCGGTGCCGGCACCAGCAACCTGGCCGAGGCCGGCGGCTTCGCCCGCTCGTCGCTGGCTACGGAGGCCCGCGCCGACATCCAGTTCCATTTCGTCCCGGCGATGCTGGACAACCACGGCCGCCACCGGTTGCCGGGCGATGGCTATACGCTGCATGCCTGCCCGCTGCACCCGCACAGCCGCGGGCAGCTGCGCCTGCGTGATGCCGATGCGCGCTCACCGCCGCGCATCCACGCCAACTACCTGGGTGACGCCGCCGGCCACGATCTGAAGATGATGCTTGAATGCGCCCGGCTGTCGCGCAGGATCCTGCAGCAGCCTGCGTTTGACCGCTGGCGCGGCGCGTCGGTGTTCCCCGCGCACAACGCGCTGGACGACGCAGCATTGGAAGCCTTCATCCGGGCCAAGGCCGAGACCATCTACCACCCGGTCGGGACCTGCGCGATGGGGCAGCATGCCGAGGCGGTGGTCGATCCGGGCACCCTGCGCGTGCACGGCACCGAACGGCTGCGGGTGGTGGACGCCTCGGTGATGCCGCGCCTGATCAGCGGCAATACCAATGCACCGACCATGATGATCGCCGAGCGGGCCGCACACTGGATCCGGACCGCCGCCACTGCCTGAACAGGGGTGCGCTGGACCGCCCTCCCCCGGCGCGCCGGATCCGCTCGGGATTGGCAAAACCCACGCGTTTTCAACGCGATACGCATTCATCTTCGATTCGTTTGTGCAATCACGAAAAGCGGCGCTAGAATCGGTCACAGCAGTCGCGCACGGGCACCCATACGATGAACCAGAACAACAGGCGCCGACCGATCCGTTCGGCGGCAACCGGGTTGTTGGGCATGTTGATGCCCATCGCCATGTCTTCCACTGCACAGACACCCGCCGCTGCGCCCGCCGGGTTCCCGGTCAACATCGAGGAATCGGCGCCGACCGCCGCCCCGCATACCCAGCCTGCCGCGTATCGCACCACGCCGGCCGGCCTGAAAGTGCAGCCGCCCGCGCAGGGTTTCAACGTGGCCTCGATCGAATCGATGGCGCAGCAGCTCACCTACGGCGAGCGCGTGCCGGGCATGGCGGTTGCCATCGTGCAGGGCGGCCGCGTGCTCAGCGCGCGCGGCTACGGTGTCACCGACGTCAACAACCCGCAGCAGGTCGATGCCCACACCGTGTTCCGCCTGGCCTCGTTGTCCAAGGCTTTCGCCGGCACCATGGCCGGCCTGCTGGTCAACGATGGCACCCTGCGCTGGGACAGCAAGGTCACCGACTACGTGCCCGGCTTCCAGTTGAGCACGCCCGAAGCAACCGAGCGCCTGACCGTGGCCGATCTGCTCAGCCACCGCGTCGGCCTGCCCTACAACGCCTATGACCGCGACGTCGAAGCCAACGCCGAGTACTACACACTCACCCACAAGCTGGCGGCCACCTCGCTCAAGTGCCTGCCCGGCGATTGCTACGCCTACCAGAACGTGGCCTTCAGCCTGATCGGTGATGTGGTCTACGCCGCCTCCGGCAGCTTCTACGAACAGTCCGTCGAGCGTCGCCTGTTCAAGCCGCTGGGCATGGACGATGCCAGCCTTGGCCTGGCCGGCATCCAGGCGAGCTCGCGCTGGGCACGCCCGCATGTGCGCAGCCGCAATGGCTGGGTCGCGCTCACGCCCAAGCCGACCTACTACCGCCTCGCCCCGGCCGCCGGCGTCAACGCCAGTGCCAGCGACATGGCGCAGTGGCTGCTGGCACACACCGGCCATCGCCCCGACGTACTGCCCGCTCCGTTGCTGGCCACGCTGCATGCCAGCCTGATCAGCACCCCCGGTGAGATGCGCTCGGGCTGGCGCCGCGAGCGCCTCAACTCGGCCGGCTACGCGCTTGGCTGGCGCACCTTCGATTACGCCGGCCATGAAGTGATCTTCCACGCCGGTGCCGTCCAGGGCTATCGCGGCCTGGTCGCCCTGGTGCCCGAGCGCGACCTCGGCATTGCCATCATGTGGAACGGCGAAAGCAGCCTGCCCAGCGGCCTGCTGCCCACCGTACTGGACCAGGCCATGGGCCTGCCGACCCAGCGCTGGCTGGACGTGGACACCGAATTCGGCAGCGACAACCTGATGGCCGAAGACG
The DNA here is from genome assembly GCF_039673205.1 of Stenotrophomonas sp. TWI809. Lineage (NCBI taxonomy): Bacteria > Pseudomonadati > Pseudomonadota > Gammaproteobacteria > Lysobacterales > Lysobacteraceae > Stenotrophomonas > Stenotrophomonas sp. TWI809. The sequence goes on from NZ_JBDJLE010000010.1 coordinate 77,222, forward strand.
CCGCCCCGCAAGGCAAGCGCAAGGGTGTCTCGTCGAACCGCGCGGTCGCTTCACCGCGCTGATCCCGCCCGCAGGTGGCATCGAAAAAGGCGGCCGGATGGCCGCCTTTTTTGTGGTTTTTTGGTATCGCCCATAAAAAAACTCCTTCCCCGCTGGGCTGCCAGGGAAGGAGTCTCAGGTACGGCTATCGGGAAAAACTCAGATCAGCGGTGCCGGGGTTGCCGGCAGCGCGACCGGCGCGGCCTTCTTCTTGCGAACGGCCGGCTTGCGCTTTGCGACCTTCTTCACTGCCTTCTTCGCGGATGCCTTCTTGGCCGGAGCCTTGCGGGCAGTCGCCTTCTTGGCGGTGGCCTTCTTGGCTACCTTGCGGGTGGCCTTCTTGGCGGTCTTCTTGGCAGCCTTCTTCGGAGCGGCCTTCTTGGCTACCTTGCGGGTCGCCTTCTTGGCCGTCTTCTTTACCGCCTTTTTCGCGGTCTTCTTGGCAGCTGCCTTCTTTGCAGTCTTCTTGACGGCTTTCTTCGCCGTCTTCTTGACGGCCTTCTTCGCCGTCTTCTTCACTGCCTTCTTTGCGGTCTTCTTGGTCGCAGCCTTCTTTGCCGTCTTCTTCACGGCCTTCTTGGCCGTCTTCTTTACGGCTGCCTTGCGAGCGGTCGCCTTCTTGGCCGCCTTCTTCACCGTCTTCTTGGCAGCGGCTTTCTTGGCTACCTTCTTCACGGCCTTCTTGGCAGTCGCCTTTTTAGCGACCTTCTTGGCTGCCTTTTTGGCGGCCGGCTTTTTCTTCGCAGCTTTCTTGGTTGCCATGGGATGGCTCCTCGTCAGTGATCTATGGAGTGGAAACGCCCAGGTAAAGCAAACCCGCCGTTGCTGCGTCGCGGGGACCGCCGTCGCGTCATGCGCGTCGTGACGGATACGGAGACACCTGCCACATGCGGCCAGGCAGATATCGGATCAGGAAGGGTCTTGCGGTTCGCTGAAGGAAGCGAAGCCATCTCCACCGTCATCGGACGCGAGGTGGATGTCCAGGTTGTGCTTCGCGACTTGATGTCGATTCTGCTCACTCTGTTCGCAGGCAAGGTCTGCTGAGGCGAAACCTAATCACGCTTTTTTTCACTGTCAACAACCCCGGCGAAAAATTTTCACACCGGCACCCTGCCGCGGCCCCCTCTGCGTACCCGTCATCGAGCCGACGAGAGCGCCATGCCAACGCCACCGCGAACACCCCACGCAACCAAACACAGGCAACACAGAAAAGAAAAGCACTTAAAAGAAGCACTTTCGTGTAGCGACATCGCAACAACGCCGTGCGCCGTCCTGCAACGCCACGCGCGCATCGCATGCCATCACCCCTGCCACAGGACTCCCCGTGCGCACCTTAAACAGACCGCAAAACTTTTCACATCTGCCCGCGCTTTTTTCCGCCCGATTTGCGTAACTGCGCAAACTTTTGACCGTTCGGGACCGACACGTTCGCGCCTGGCGTTCGCCGTTGAACATCGCCGCACGTCCGCCGGGATACCTGTTCGGCATGCCATTGGCGCGTCGGCGCAGACCAGATCGCCGGCGCGCATCGGCACCGAACCGATCGTCATGAGCCAGCCGTCGCGATCAACGCCCATCGCGCGCGCACTGCAATCCTCACGCACTACTAACGCGATCGGCGCGCGCCCGACGCGCGGGCAAAAAAAAACGGCCGCACCGGGCGGCCGTTCTTCAGCGGAAACGACGATCAGTGATCTTCGTTTTCCAGCAGCTCGGCGTAGTCGTCCGGACCCAGCAGGTCGTTGACTTCGTCCAGGCCGGCCACTTCGACGACATAGATCCAGCCGTCGCCGTAGGCGTCTTCGTTGATGGTTTCCGGCTTGTCGCTCAGGGCCGAATTGACCTCGACCACCGTGCCGGTGATCGGGCTGTACACGTCCGAAGCGGCCTTCACCGACTCGACCACGGCAGCCTGTTCGCCGGCCTTGACCTCCTGGCCAACCTCCGGCAGTTCAACATAGACCAGGTCGCCAAGCAGGCCCTGGGCGTGGTCGGAAATACCGACGGTGACGCGGCCGCTGCCTTCAACGCGTGCCCACTCGTGGGACTTGAGGAATTTGAGGTCGCCGGGGATCTCGCTCATGGGACTGCTCCGAGGAATATCAGGGGGGGTCAAGAAACGGGGGTAGTGTAACCAACCGGCGCGGACACGAACGCGTCCGCACCGGATACATCACGGCATCAGCCGTCGATCAACACGCCGGGCTGGGCCTGGCCTTCGCGCACGAACGGGAACTTCACCACGCGGACCGGAATCTGCTTGCCACGGATATCCACGCGGACCTCGCCCAGTTCGCCGCCCGGCACGCGGGCGAACGCGATGCCCTTGCCCAGGGTCGGCGAGAAGGTGCCCGACAGGATCTCGCCCTCACCGCTGGCGGTGAGCACCGCCTGGCCGTGACGCAGCACGCCCTTCTCATCCATGACCAGGCCGATCAGCTGGCGGGCGTTGCCCGCCGCCTTCTGCGCCTCGAGCACGTCGCGCCCGATGAAGTCGCGGCCTTCGTCCAGTGCCACGGTCCAGGCCAGGCCGGCCTCATAAGGTGTGATCTCCTCGTCCATGTCCTGGCCATAGAGATTCATGCCGGCTTCCAGGCGCAGCGTATCGCGCGCACCCAGGCCGGCCGGACGCACGCCGGCGGCGCTCAGCGCATTCCAGAAGGCGACCACGGCGGTCTGCGGCAGCAGGATCTCGAAACCGTCTTCACCGGTGTAGCCGGTACGCGCCACGAACAGCGCGGTGCCGTCGGCGGTGGCGGTCTCCAGGGCAGCGAAGCGGCCCAGCTTTTCCAGCGCGGCGCGGTCGCCCTCGCCCAGCAGGCCGATCACGCGCTCGCGTGCGGTCGGGCCCTGCACGGCGATGATGGCCAGCTCTTCGCGCTCGATGACCTCCACGTTGAAGGCTGCCGCCTGCTCGCGGATCCAGGCCAGGTCCTTTTCGCGGGTGGAGGCGTTGACCACCATGCGGAAGAAATCGTCAGCCATGTAATAGACGATCAGGTCGTCGATCACGCCGCCGCGGGCATTGAGCATGCACGAGTAGAGGGCCTTGCCGGTGGCCTTGAGCTTGTCCACCGAGTTGGCCAGCAGCGTGCGCAGGAACGGCTTGACCTGCTCACCGCGCAGATCCACCACGGTCATGTGGCTGACGTCGAACATGCCGGCATCGCTGCGCACCAGGTGGTGCTCGTCCAGCTGCGAACCGTAATGAATGGGCATGTCCCAGCCACCGAAGTCGACCATCTTGGCGCCGAGTGCGCGGTGGGTATCGTTGAGAAGCGTCTTCTGGGTCATGACCGGTTCCGGGGGAATGAAGGCAAGCCATCATTATCCCAGAACCGTCTTCACAACGCCTGCGGCGGTGCGGGAAAACCGAGGATCAGGCCTGCTGTACCTTCAGCGTCATCCCTTCCACCGCCACCACGCGCACCGGGCTGCCGGCCGGCAGATCCGGCCCGGCGACCACCCAGAATGCATCGTCGATCTTGGCCCGGCCCTTGCCGGCCACGATGCCCTGGTCGAGCACGACCACCCGCCCGATCAACTGCTCGGCGCGCCGGTTCAACAGCGGCTGGTCGCTCTGGCGATCGTGTGATCGCCCCCAGCGCCGGTAGCACTGGATCGAGACCACGCTGAGCACCACGAAGGCGACCACCTGCCACAGCAGCGGGATCTCGGCGAACACCGCGACCAGCACGAACACGGCCGCCGCACCGATCCCGATCCACAACATGAAGGCGCCGGGCGCGAGCGCCTCGGCGGCGAACAGCACCAGTGCCAGCGCGCCCCAGGCCACCACTTCCCAGCGCATGTCAGCCTCCGATCCGCGGCGGGACGCCGCGCGTGGCTTTCTTCTCTTCCTGCTTGGCGAACGCCTCGCGCGCCAGTTCGGCCACGCCGGCGATCGAGCCGATCACGCCGCTGGCCTCCATCGGCATCAGCACCAGCTTCTGGTTCGGCGAGGTCGCCAGTTCCTTGAATGCTTCCACATACTTCTGCGCGATGAAGTAGTTGATCGCCTGCACGTCTCCCTGGGCGATCGCCTCGGAGACCATCGTGGTTGCCTTGGCCTCCGCCTCGGCCAGGCGCTCGCGCGCTTCGGCATCGCGGAAGGCCGCCTCCTTGCGGCCCTCGGCCTCCAGCACGGTGGCCTGCTTCTCGCCTTCGGCGCGCAGGATCTCGGACTGACGCGAGCCTTCGGCTTCCAGGATCTGCGCGCGCTTTTCGCGCTCGGCTTTCATCTGCCGCGCCATCGCATCGAGCAGATCGCGCGGCGGCTGGATATCGCGGATCTCGATGCGGTTCACCTTCACGCCCCACGGGTTGGTGGCATGGTCGACCACGCTCAGCAGCTGGGCGTTGATCACCTCCCGCTGGCTGAGCGATTCATCCAGATCCATCGAGCCGATCACGGTGCGGATGTTGGTCTGCACCAGCGCGATCATCGCCACCTCCAGGTTGGCGACCTCGTAGGCCGCCTTGGCCGCATCGAGCACCTGGAAGAACACCACGCCATCCACGCGCACGGCGGCGTTGTCCTTGGTGATCACTTCCTGGCTCGGCACGTCCAGCACCTGCTCCATCATGTTCACCTTGCGGCCGACCCCGTAGACGATCGGGATCAGGAAGTGCAGGCCGGGCGACATGGTGTGGGTGTAACGGCCGAAGCGCTCCACGGTCCATTCGTAGCCCTGCGGCACCATCCGCACGGCCTTGAAGAGGATGACGACGGCCACGAAGGCCAGCACCAGCGAGAACAGCATGGTCGGAAACATCAGGTCACTCCCTTTCCCCGGATTCGTAACGCCGAGTATAGCCACGGCACCTTCACACCGGCATCGGGAAGTGCCCTGGCGGGCCGTCAACCAGGTTCAGGCGGTGCGCGGGGCGAACATGATGACCATCATGCCGGCCAGGCACAGGCCGACGCCGAGCAGGTCCCAGCGGCTGGGGCGGATGCCATCCACCAGCCACAGCCACATCAGCGCGGTGCCGATATAGACCCCGCCGTAGGCGGCGTAGACGCGCCCGCTGGCGGTCGGGTGCAGGGTCAGCAGCCAGGCGAACAGCGCCAGGCTGACGGCCGCCGGCAGCAGCAGCCACGCACTGCCGTCCTTGCGCAGCCACAGCCACGGCAGGTAACAGCCGACAATTTCGGCCACGGCGGTCAGCACGAACAGCAGCAGCGTCTTCACGCGGCGGGCTCGTCCGCCTTGGCCTGCTGCCAGAGCGCCTCCTGCGCCTCCAGATCCAGCGCGGCCATGGACTGCCCCGCTGCATCGGCCTGGGCCTCCATCGCGCGGAAGCGTCGTTCGAATTTGTGGTTGGCCAGACGCAGCGCAGCGCCCACATCGACCTTGGCGTGGCGGGCCAGGTTGGCGCAGACGAACAGCAGATCGCCCAGCTCCTCCTGCAGGCGCGCGTGATTTTCCTCGACCGGGCCACGCGCGAATTCCGCGGCGACTTCGTCCAGTTCTTCGCGCACCTTGTCCATCACCGGCGCCGGGCCCGGCCAGTCGAACCCGACCCGTGCCGCGCGTGCCTGCAGCTTCACCGCCCGCTGCCACTCCGGCAGGCCACGCGAGATGCCGGCCAGCGCCGAGGTATCGGTGTGGCCCTTGGCAACGCGCTCGGCGCGTTTGATCGCCTCCCAGTTGCTGTTGACGTCCTCGGCCCCGTCCACCTGGACCTGGGCGAACACGTGCGGATGGCGACGCTCCATCTTGTCGCTGATCGCGCGGGCGACGTCGGCAAACCCGAACGCCCCCTGCTCCTGCGCCATCTGCGCGTGGAAGACCACCTGCAGCAGCAGGTCGCCGAGCTCATCCTTGAGGTCATCCAGATCGCCACGGTCGATCGCATCGGCGACCTCGTAGGCTTCTTCGATGGTGTACGGCGCGATGCTGGCGAAGTCCTGCTGCAGGTCCCAGGGGCAGCCCTGCAGCGGGTCGCGCAGGCGCGCCATGATGCCCAGCAGGCGGTCCAGTTCGGGGGTGGCAGGCATCGTTGCTCCAGTCAGGTCAGGCGGGCAGCCACGCGCGCCACGGCAGGCGGGTATCGCCCAGCGCGATGAAGTCGCCGTTCAAGAGGCTCTCGCGGCGGTTGTAGCGGAACGGCTTGCCGGTCTCGGCCGAGAGCACCGCGCCCCCGGCGGCGTGCAGCACGCACTGCCCGGCGGCGGTATCCCACTCGGAGGTCGGCCCCAGCCGCGGGTACACGTCCAGCGTGCCTTCGGCCAGGCGGCAGAACTTGAGCGAGGACCCCTGTGCGAGCACCTCGATATCGCCCATGCGATCCAGCAGCGCCTGCGTCTGCTCGCTGCGGTGCGAGCGGCTGGCGGCTACCCGCAGCGGGGCCGAAGCGGGCGTACGGGTGCGCAGCACCGAATCGCGCATGCCGTCGCGGCGGTAGGCGAGTTCGCCGCGCATCGCATGCCAGATCTGGCCGGTGGCCGGGGCGAGCACCACGCCGAACGCCGGCGCGCCCTGGTAGATCAGTGCGATGTTGACGCTGAACTCGTCGTTGCGTTTGACGAATTCGCGGGTGCCATCCAGCGGATCGACCAGCCAGTAGGCGCCCCAGTGCTGGCGGATCTCCCACGGCACCTGCGCCGATTCTTCGGAGAGGATCGGCAGCTCCGGGGTGAGCTGGGCCAGCCCACGCTCGATCACCTGGTTGGCGCCGAGATCGGCTGCCGTGACCGGGCTGTGGTCGGATTTGATTTCCACATCGAACGGCGTGGCATACACCGCCATGATGGCGGCGGCCGCGTCCTGGGCGATGGCGATGACGGTTTCGCGCAGATCCGTCGTGAGTTTGATCATTCCTTCCGCCCCAGCCACTCGCGTGCGATGAACAGCGCCGCCAGCGATCGGCCTTCGGAGAAATCCTCGCGCAGCATCAACTGGTCCAGATCGGCCAGCTTCCACGGCACGACCTCCAGCTCCTCCGGTTCATCACCGACCAGGCGCTCGGGGTACAGATCCCGCGCCACCACCAGCCAGGACTGGTGGCTCATATAGGTGGGGGCCAAAGTCATCGCGCGCAGCACGTCGACCCGGCGGGCGCCGTAACCGGCCTCTTCCTTCAACTCACGGTCGGCGGCCTGCTCGGGGGTTTCGCCGGCATCGATGCGGCCTTTCACCAGCCCCAGCTCATACCGGTGCATGCCGGCGGCGTATTCACGCACCAGCAGCACGGTCTCGTCATCGAGCATCGGCACCACCACCACCGCGCCGTGACCGCGGGTCACCAGCCGCTCGAAGCGGCGGCGTTCGCCATTGGAAAACTCCAGATCCAGATGCTGGCGCTGGAACGGCCCGCTTTCCTCGTCCGTGATCTGGTGGATGATGGGCAGGCGACGGCTCATGCGAGCATCTCTAGAATGGGTACTGGTGAAGACGTGTTCATGAGCCCGAAATGCTAGCAGACCCAGCCCCCCTCACGCTGGCCGATCAGTGGCGGCAACGCGATCTGGCCGTGCTGTGGCACCCGTGCACCCAGATGCGTGAGCATCCCGACACCCTGCCCCTGCTGCCGATCGCCCGCGGCGAAGGCCCGTGGCTGATCGACCATGACGGCCATCGCTATCTGGATGCGGTGAGCAGTTGGTGGACCAATCTGTTCGGCCATGCGCAACCGCGCATCGGTGCGGCCATTGCCCAGCAGGCCACCCAGCTGGAACAGGTGATGCTGGCCGGCTTCAGTCATGAGCCGGCGGTACGGCTGGCCGAGCGCCTGCTGGCGATCGCCCCCCGCCAGGCCGGGCGCGACCCGCTGGCCAAGGTGTTCTATGCCGACAACGGCTCGGCCGGGGTGGAAGTGGCGCTGAAGATGGCGTTCCACTATTTCCGCAACCGTGGCGAGAACCACCGCACCCGGTTCGTCGCGCTGGAGAACGGCTATCACGGCGAAACCCTGGGGGCGCTGTCCGTCGGCGATATCCCGCTGTATCGGCGCGTGTATGCGCCGCTGCTGACCGAGGCGCTGTTCGCCCCGTCGCCCGACGCCTACCTGGCCGAACCGGGCCAGAGTGCCGCCCAGCGCGCGCACCAGGCGGCCGATGCACTGGCCACGCTGTTCGACCAGCACCCGGGCGAAATCTGCGCGGTGATCCTGGAACCGCGCCTGCAGTGCGCCGGGGGCATGCGCATGTACGACCCGGTCTATCTGCAGCGTGCGCGCGCGCTGTGCGATGCCAATGGTGCCTTCCTGATCGCCGATGAGATCGCCACCGGCTTCGGCCGCACCGGCACGATGTTCGCCTGTGAGCAGGCCGGGGTGATGCCGGACCTGCTGTGCCTGTCCAAGGGCCTGACCGGCGGTTTCCTGCCGCTGTCGGCGGTGCTGGCGACCCAGGCGCTGTACGACGCCTTCCTGGATGATTCACGCGAGCGCGCCTTCCTGCATTCGCACAGCTACACCGGCAATCCGCTGGCCTGCGCCGCCGCGCTGGCGACCCTGGATATTTTCGCCGACGAAGACGTGATTGCACGCAACCGCAGCACTGCCGAGGTGATGCGCACCCTGGCCGCACCGTTCGCCGACCACGCGCATGTCGCCGATGTACGCCAGGCCGGGATGGTGGTGGCCTTCGAGCTGACCCGCAACGGCGACAAACGCACGCCATTCCCGGCCGAGGCCCGGATCGGGCTGCATGCTTATAAAGCGGCGCTCAAACGCGGCGTGGTGCTGCGCCCACTGGGCAATGTGCTGTATTGGATGCCGCCGTACTGCGTTGAGGATGAACACTTGGACCTGCTTGCCCTGACCACCCTCGCCGCCATCGACGAGGCCATCGCATGCGCGTGACCCGCAGCCATATCGACCATCCGCTGGCGGTCGGACAAACACTGGCACTGCCCGAAGACGCCGCCAACCATCTGGTGCGCGTGATGCGCCTGCGCGAAGGCGATGGCTGCGTGTTGTTCAACGGCGATGGCCAGGACTACAGCGCCACCCTGGTGACTGTCGGCAAGCGCGATGCGCAGGTACGGATCGAGGCGGCCACCGCGCTGGACAACGAATCGCCCTTGCACATCACCCTGCTGCAGGGCATTGCCCGCGGGGAAAAGATGGACCTGATCCTGCAGAAGGCGACCGAACTCGGGGTGCAGGCCTTCGTGCCGGTCAACGCCGAACGCACCGAAGTGAAGCTGGATGCAGCGCGTGCCGAGAAGCGACTGGCGCACTGGCGCAGTGTGGTGGTCTCGGCCTGTGGCCAATCCGGCCGCGCCCGCGTGCCGACCGTGGCCGCGCCGCGCTCGCTGCAGGACGCCGCCAACGCGGTCCCGGCCGAGGCATTGAAATTGACCCTGGATCCACAGGGCGAGCATCGCTTGTCGACGCTCTCGGCCGCACCGGGCGGGGTGGTGATCGCGATCGGCCCGGAAGGCGGCTGGTCGCCGCGCGACCGCCAGGCGCTGGCCGCGGCGGGCTTCCAGGGCTTGCAGCTGGGCCCGCGCGTGCTGCGCACCGAGACCGCAGGCTTGGCGGCGATCGCTGCCGTGCAGGCACGGTTGGGCGATCTGGGCTGAAAAACAACGTTGTTCCTTCTGCCCCCTTGATTCATCTGGAGCCATGGCCCCCTTGAGTCAAGGGGGCGCGCCGGCAGGCGCGTGGATCTGGGAGATTGTGACGCGGGGGGCCCGCGGTTTGCGAAGCAAATCGCGGGGAGGTTTCGCGAATGCGCAACCTCACCCCGCCACGGGGAAGGATTCGTCCAGCGCCGCTTCCAGCGCGTCCAGGTCCGGCAGCAGCGCGCTCTGTTCGCCCAGCAGCACGCGCATGTGCACGCCCTGCGGCAGGGTTTCCTCGGAGGCGTCGGCCAACAGCCCGTCGCGCGGCACCGCGATCAGCTGCGGGAAGGTCTGGGTCAGCAGCGCGAAGTAGGGCCGGCGCGGATTGCCGCCCAGCGCCTTGAGCACGACAACCTTGTTGTTGGCCACCACCGGCTCGTCACCCTGCCCGGACAACCGGGCGAAGGACAGCAACGGCACGTCCCAGCCGTGCCAGGCGATCTGCCCGACCAGCCAGGCCGGCGCATCGGGAACGGTTTCGACCGGCACCTTGGACATCATTTCGGCCACGGTGGCGTTGGGCAGCAGCACGCGTTCGTGCCCGGCCTGGATCAGGACACCGCGGATTTCGTCGTTGCTGGCGTAGCTCATGGGTCTTCCTTCAAAGGTGCGTCGGCGCCACTCAGGCGTCCACGCCCCAGCGTGCGGCGATGGTGGCGGCCAACTGCGGCGGTTCCCCGGCGTCCTGCCCGGCAGCAACCACCGCACTGGCCGCGGTCGGGTCATAGCAGCCTTCGCCGATCTGACCGGCCACCCAGGCACCGGCGGCGGCCAGGGCGAGCACGGCGTCCACCTGGGCGGCGTCCGCGCCGCTGAGCAGGACCACGCCGCTGTGCGCGGCCGGCAATGCCTCGATCTGGATGCCGGCGGTGTCGGCGATGAACTGCAGGCTGCCCTGCCGCACGGCGATGCCGATGTCGTCGGGCAGGATGTAGGCCTGGCCGGCTTCAACGGGCTGGGCGTCCTCGGCCAGCAGCACCGGCAGTGCGGACACCCGTGCCATCTGCTTGACCAGATTGCCGTAGCGGCCGCCGTCCAGGCGCATATGCACCAGGACGGCGGTGTTCAGCGATTCGGGCAGCGCGGCCAGCAGGCGGCGCAGCGCATCCGGCCCGCCGATGCCGGCCAGGACCAGCACCGCGCCCGCGCAGCCACCGGCGGAACCGGCCTCGGGTTCGAGCTCGACCAGTGACAGACGTTCGATGTCGAAGCGCTCCGGTGCCGGCGCCGTGTCGCTGATCGACGGGGGCGCCGCAACAGCACCGTCATCGTCCACCAGCGACCACCGGCGGTGATCGCCGATCGATACGGCAGCGGCCGCGGCGGGTGGTGCCGAGGCCGGAATCGGTGGAATCGCCGGTGCGATCGGCTCGGGCGCCACCGGCTGCAGCGCCGCCAGCGCCTCTTCCAGCGACACCGGCTCGTGCAACTCCGCCGGCGCCTGGTACAGGCCATCGGCCGGCACCTCGGCGGCCGCATCCTCGGCTTCGCGCAGATGGAACGCCAGCGGTGCGTCGGCATGCAGCTGCGCCGGGGTGACCGGCAGACCCGGTTCGGGCTGCAGCTGCTGGTCCTGTTCCGAACCCGGCGGCAGCACGTCCTGATGGCCGTGCAGCTTGGCCACCAGATGCCGTGCCCAGCGCTGCGCTTCCCAGCCGTCGCGGCGTGCAGCCAGCTCGGCTTCGTCGAAGATCAGGGTCAATGACGGCGAACCCAGCACCGGATCCAACCGCTCCAGAGCGTCTTCGATTGCCGGTTCCAGCGCGATCAGGACCGCACCGGGATCGGCATCACGCAGGACCTGCAGGTCGAGCGTGTTGGGGTCGTCCTCCAGCACCACGCGGGCGCCGGCATGGTCGAGCGCTTCGCGCAGGCGGTCGCGTACCGGGCCGGAACGGGCCAGCAGGGCCACCGTCAACAGGGGATGGGCATCACTCGCGTGCACGGGCGATCCCCAGCAGGTCATACACGTTGCGCATCAGATCCAGTTCCTGGTACGGCTTGCCCAGGTAGCGCTGGACACCGAGTTCAAAGGCGCGTTGACGGTGCTTGTCGCCGCTGCGCGAGGTGATCATCACGATCGGCACACCCTGGTAGCGCGGGTCGGCGCGCATGACGCTGGCCAGCTCGTAACCGTCCATGCGCGGCATTTCGATATCCAGCAGCATCAGGTCGGGCACGCGCTCATCCAGGCGCTCCAGAGCTTCGATACCGTCACGGGCGACCGTGACCTCGAAGTTGTGGCGCTCCAGGATGCGGCCGGTGACCTTGCGCATGGTCAGCGAATCGTCGACCACCATCACCAGGGGTACATCGCGATCACTGACCTTGGCTGCGGCGGTGATCGGCTTGTGCGGGTTGGCCAGGTAGCGGCGCACCAGCGGGGCCACGTCCAGGATCACCACCACGCGGCCATCGCCGGTGATCGTCGCACCGTAGATGCCCGGCACCGAAGCGATCTGCAGGCCGACCGGCTTGACCACGATTTCGCGGTTGCCCAGCACCTGGTCGATCGCCACGGCCACGCGCAGGTCGCCAGCGCGGACCAGCAGCAGCGGCACCTGGGCCTGGCCTTCGGCGCGGGCCTGGGCCTGGCCGATCAGCGTCCCCAGATCATGCAACGCGAATTCTTCGCCACCGTAGTGGTAGCCGCCGTTGGCGGTTTCAAAGCGCTCGCGCGAGATCCGGCCGATACCACTGACCGAGGCCACCGGCACGGCAAAGGTGGTCTCGCCGATCTGCACGAACACCGCCTGGGTGACCGCCAACGTCTGCGGCAGGCGCAGGGTGAAGGTAACGCCCTGGCCGCTGACCGAGTGGATGTCCACCGAACCACCCAGCTGGCGCACTTCGTTGTGGACCACGTCCATGCCCACGCCACGGCCGGCCAGCTGGCTGACCTGGTCGGCGGTGCTGAAGCCGGGCGAGAAGATCATCGCATCCAGTTCGGCATCGCCGAGCACGGCATCGGCGGCGATCAGGCCACGCTGTTCGGCGCGGCGACGGATCGCCTCGCGGTCCAGCCCGGCGCCATCGTCGGCCACTTCCAGCACGATTTCCGAGCCTTCGCGACGCAGGCGGATGGCGATTTCGCCCTCCTCCGGCTTGCCCGCGGCCCGGCGCTGTTCCGGGGTTTCCAGGCCATGCGCCACCGAGTTGCGCAGCATGTGTTCCAACGGCGCGACCATGCGGTCGAGCACGTTGCGATCCAGTTCGCCGTGGGTCCCTTCGAGGGTGACGTGAACCTGCTTGCCGGTGTCCTGGCCGGCCTGGCGCACGACCCGGCGCAGGCGTGGCACGAGACCATCGAACGGCACCATGCGCGCGCGCATCAGGCCGTCCTGCAGCTCCGAACTGACGCGCGACTGCTGTTGCAGCAGCACGTCGTACTGGCGCGACAGATCGTCCAGCACGCCCTGCAGACCGCCCAAGTCAGCCGCGGACTCGTTCAGCGCGCGGCTGAGCTGCTGCAGCGTGGAGAAGCGGTCCAGTTCCAGCGGGTCGAATTTGTGATCGGCCTGGTCCTGCTCACGCTGATAGCGCGCCACGATCTGCGCTTCGGTTTCCAGATCAAGGCGACGCAGCTGATCGCGCAGACGGGCATTGGTACGGTCCAGTTCGCCCATGGCGCCCCGGAAGGCACCGAGCTGCTGCTCCAGACGCGAACGGTAGATCGCTACTTCACCGGCGTGGTTGACCAGGCGGTCGAGCAGATCGGCGCGCACGCGCACCTGTTCCTGCTGCGGCCGCGGCAGACCATCTTCCTCGCTGACGGTTTCCAGCGGGACCGGTGCCGACAGCGGCGCCGCCACGAGCGCGGCGATGGCGGCCTCGACCTTGGCATCGCCGGACGCAAGCGGCGGCTCGGTGGTCTCGATCTGTTCCGGCTCGACACGGCCCTGGGTACGCTGCTCGAACGCGGCGATCAGGTCGTCGGGCATCGCCACGGTGCGGTGCTGCCCGGTCCGGGTCAGCAGCTGGTGCAGGCGATCAAACCCGCGCTCCAGCAGATGCACGTCGCTGCGGTCGATATCGGTGCGGTTGGCCGCGACGGCTTCCAGCAGCGATTCAATGCCGTGGCCAAGATCGCCGATCGGATTGATCCCGGCCATGCGCGCGCCCCCCTTGAGGGTATGCAGGTCGCGCTGCAGGCCGGCGATCACGTCGCGGTCCTGGGGCGCGGCACGCAGTTCGCTGATCAGGCCATCGCAGTGGTCGAGCAGGTCCTTGCCCTCTTCCACGAAGATATCGACCAGCTCCTGGTCGAGCAGGGTGAAATCGAGCGCATCGCCCGGCGCGAGGTCGGCGCTGTCGGTGGCGTCCACGGGGCGGACATCATCGGCTTCCGGGGCGGTCGTGAAGGTTGCAGCGGGTGCGTCCTCCAGTTCGAAGAAGCGCGCCGGGGTGGCCGCGTCGGCGGAGACATCGGGCGCCGTGGCCTCGATCGCCTCGGCGAACGCATCGGCTTCGCCGGTGTTCTCATCCGTGGCGTCCAGACCGAGCACGCCGGTATCGGAGGCATCCGGCGCATCGACGACGGTCAAACCGTCATCCACCGCCTGCTGGGCGTCCACCACCTCGCCAAAGGCCGGCGGCGGCGGCAGGACCTCATCCAGCGCGTGCGCATCTTCCTCGCTGTCCGGATCGGTGTCGCTCCCGCTGTCGTTGGCCGCGTCATCGACGGCGACCGCATAGTCGCTGTCCTGCTCAACGGCATGGGCATGGGCATCGACATCAGCGGCCGGACCGTCGGCGACGTCCACGGTCGCCGCTTCCACGCCGGACCGGGTGTCGGTCGCGGTGTCTGCGACGCCTTCGGCTTCGGCCCTGGCGTCCGTGTCCGTGTCCGTGTCCGTATCCGTGTTGGAGGCGGAGGCGGTTTCAGCGCCGACGTCGACCGGACGTTCCGGCGTGACCGGCTCGGCGAAATGATCGAAGTAACGTGAGAGATCCTCGGCCGAGGTCAGCTCGACGGCTTCCAGGCCTGCATGCACAGACGCCAGATCCGCGTCGGCCGGGACGTCCGGCGACGCCAGCGCATCTGCTTCGCGCGCGGTGTCCGGCAGCTCGGCATCAAAATAGGCGGACAGGTCGTCCGTGCCCGTCAGTTCCATGGCGATGAGGGCATCGTCGTCGGCCACAGCGACCGCGCGACCGGGCTCGATCACGCTCAGGCCATCGGCATCGATCCCGGCCTGCTGCTCGTCGGTAACCGTAGCGTCGTGCGCATCTGCTGCTTCGACGACGTCGTATGCCTCAACGGCCTCAACCGCTTCGACGGCTTCGACTGCTTCAACCGCTTCAACCGTATCCGCGTCTGCTGCCCTGCCCTCGACCGTATCCACGTCGATGGCAGCCGCTTCCACGGCATCTGCTGCCGTCGCTTCGTTGAATGCTCCCGCATCTGCCGCTTCAGTCGCCTCGGCGTACGGTTCGTCGTCCACAAGGTCCAGATCGTCTTCGACCAGTGCCGGCCAGCGCGCTTCCGGCAACGTATCGGCCAGGGCAACCAGGCGGGCCGCCAACGCGTTCTGCACGGGCACCCGCGGCGCCTCGTCCTGCAGTGCCGCCATGGTGGTGGTGATCGCGATGCAGGTCTCGGCGAGCGCGTCCATGCCTGCCGCGCTGGGCAGTACATCGGCGGCCAGGGAACGCTTGATGTAGCTTTCCGCCGCACCGGTGACCGCCGTGATCTCCGGCACGTCGGTCATGGCGAAGGCGCCGTTCATGGTGTGCACGGCGCGCAGCAGCCCGTCGGTCACTGGCTGCGGTGCATCGGTGGCAGCATCCAGCCACGCCTGCAGCGTGGCCTGATGGACCTCGACCTCGGCTTCCAGGATCTCGCGCAGCACACTGTCGATATTGGCCGGTGTGCTCTCGATCATCGGCGCAGCGTCAGTCGTCCCACTGTCCACGGCCATCGCCACGGGCGCTGCAGCCGCACGCTGCAGCGGCACATGGAAGGTCTCCTCACCCGCGGCCACACGATCGGCGATGGCCTGCATGGCCTGCAGATCGGCGGTGACACGGCTGCCATCGCGCAGCGCGGCGTTGAGCTGCGGCAGCACCTCGTAGGCCTGGCCGACCAGGGCGACCACGGCCGGCGAGGCCGGACGGCTGCCGTCGAGCACGCGGTTGAGCATGCCCTCGATCTTCCAGCTGAACTCGCCCAAGGTACGCGCACCGACCAGCCGGCCACTGCCCTTGAGGGTATGGAACACGCGGCGGATCGGGCGCAGGCGGTCCAGGTTGTCCGGCGCGATGCGCCAGGCCGGGAGCAGGTTGCCCAGGTTCACCAGTTCTTCGTCGAACTCTTCGATGAAGACCTCGCGGATGTCCTGGTCGATGTTCTCGCCATCATCCTCGAAGCCGGCCTCGATGCTGGTGTCGTCGGCGGCCACGGCCACTGCCGGGCTTGCCGGTGCAGACGCGGCCGACACGGTACCGGTGTCGGCGCCTTCCGGGCGGAACTGCGCGGCGGCGGCGTCCAGTTCGGCCAGGAAGCGGGTGGATGCGTCGTCCAGTTCGATACGGCGGATGACCGCATCCTGCACGGCGGGCGGCGGCAGCGCGGCATCTGCCGCGGCCTGCGGCACCGTGTCGGCGCCATCGATGAACGCCTCGATCGGCTCGGCGACACCGTCGTCCGCCGAGGCCACCGGAATCTCCTGCAGGAACGTCGGCAGGGCATCCACATCCACCGCGCGCTGCGCGAACGGGCTGGACGCGGCCGTCTGCGCGGCAACGCTATCGGTGTCGGTGTCGCTGTCATCGATCTGAAGCGACACCACGTCGTCGGCGTTGCGCAGGTCCTCATCGAAGGTGAAGTCGATCGGCTCGTCGCTCAGCTCCAGCATCTCGTGCTCGGCGGCCACCGGATCGAAGCCGGCGCCCGTGGCCACGAAGGCCGGCATCTCCAGCGACACGTCGGAAACCTCGGGCGCACGCTCCGGCGTCGCCACATCCACCTCATCGTGCGCAGCATCGGCGTGCACGGAGGGCAGCGGCGCGACGTCCCACCCGGCGCCGGCCGGCACGTCGGCAATGACCGGATCGAAATGGGCAAACGTAGGCAGTTCGTCCACATCGTCATGGCTGGCCAGTGTCCACTGCGGCGCATCGGCGGCGACCGGGGCGGTGGAGGCGTCGAACACCAGCGCCACGGGTGCCGTGGGCAGCGGGGCGGTGATCGCCGGCGGCGGATCGAAGGTGAAGTCCGGCAGCGGCGGCGGCAGGTTGGCCGGGCGCGGGATGTCAGCGGTGACGCCGAGCTGGATCGGCTCGGGTGCAGGCGTGTCCCACGGGGTGAGCTCGATGGGTTCGGCCGCGACCGGCAACGACTCCGGTCCGGTATCGGGGGTCGGCTGGTTGGCAGCCGGCAGCGGCCAGTAACGCAGGGTTTCCAGGCTGCTGCGGGTGATGTCCAGAATGTCATCGCGGCCCGGACGACGTTCGCGCAGGGCCTCGAGGTAATACTCCAGGCTGGCCATGGCGTCGGCCAGGGTGTCCAGCTGGCGCCCGCTGGGCACGCGCTGCTTGCCGAGCAGTTCAACGGCGATGTACTGGCGCACGCCCTGCAGGTAATCGGCCGGAACCGACAGATCCAGCATGCGCAGGGCACCGGCGACCTCGCCGAGCAGGCGCGGTACTTCCTGCAGCTGCTGGTGGTTCCAGTTGGTTTCGATGAAGGCGACGAAATGCTCGCGCGCCGCAGCGAAGTTGGCGATGGCTTCATGTGCCAGCACCTCCACCGTGCGCCGGTTCTCCACCGCGCTCGGATCGTCCTCGCCGCTGCCGCCGGCGCCCAGATGGGCGACCTGGTCATCCAGCGAGGCATCCACGTAAAGCAGCGCGCCGGCGATATCCAGCAGCAGCGTTTCATCGATCTGCTGCACGCCCTCGACCACTTCGCGCAGCGCATCGCGCTGCTGTACGACCACGCCGCGGGCCACGCCCAGGCCCATCATGCCCAGCGTATCGGCCACCGCGCCCAGCTCGTTGACCTGGGTCTGCAGCTGCACCGGCTCGCCACCGGTACGCAGGTGCAGGTCCAGCGCATCCTTGATGCGCAGCAGTTCTTCCTTGACCGCGTTGCCGACCGTATCGAGCAGTTCGCGGTTGCGCCCGCTCAGGCTGCCGCGCGCGTGATCCAGCTCGGCTTCGGTGGCGCTCGCGCTGTCCGGCGCGAAGGCGAACAGCACGCTCTCGTTGATGCCCGGGGCGGCGCGGGCCGACCGGATGTCATTGAGCAGCGGCAGCAGCACGATCGGAATATCGCGGTGACCGTTCTGCAGGCGCTCCAGGTAATCGGGCAGCAGTACGCTGCCACGCATCAACGTGGCGCAGGCTTCATCACGGTCGGGCACCTCACCGGCACCGATCGCATTGGCCAACTGCTCCAGCTCCTCGGCCACCATCGCCGGGGCATACAGCTCGACCATCCGCAGGGTGCCCTGCACCTGGTGCAGGTAGCCGGCGCAGAAGCGCATCCGGCTGCCATCGGCAGGGTCTTCCACGTAGTACTCGACCTCGTTGCGCACCTGGCGCAGGGTCTCGTCCAGCTCCGGCTTGACCCAGCCCAGCGCAGCGTGGCTCATGGCATCGCGCAGCGTGCTCATGCCAGGTCTCCCGGCAGCTCGGCGCACATGGCGTGCGGTGATTTCTCGCGATGCATCATCTGCTTGTTCCTTCCCTCTCCGCCCTGCCCGCGGCTCACGCCGGCAGCTTGAAGTCGGCGACCGAGCGGCGCAGGTCGGCCGCCAGCTGTGCCAGGTGGCCGATCGACTCGGCGGTCTGTCCCGCGCCCTGCGAGGTCTGGCCGGTAATCTGACGGATCACGCCCATGGTGCGGGTGATGTCCGATGCCGCGGCCGACTGCTGCTGGGCAGCGATCGAGATGTTCTTGATGAGGTTGTTCAACGCGTTGGAGACGCGCTCGATTTCGGTCAGCGCGGTACCGGCGTCTTCGGCCAGGCGTGCACCGGAGACCACTTCGGCGGTGGTCTGCTCCATCGAGCTGACCGCCTCGTTGGTATCGGCCTGAATGGCCTGCACCAGGTTTTCGATCCGTCGGGTTGCACCGGAGGTGCGCTCTGCCAGCCGCTGCACTTCGTCGGCCACCACCGCGAAACCGCGACCGGCCTCACCGGCCGAAGCCGCCTGTACCGCGGCGTTCAACGCCAGGATATTGGTCTGCTCGGAAATGTCGTTGATCAGTTCCACGATCGAGCCGATTTCCTGCGAGGACTCGCCCAGGCGCTTGATGCGCTTGGAGGTTTCCTGGATCTGGTCGCGGATCTGGTCCATGCCCTGGATCGTTTCACGCACCACGCCGGCACCTTCGGCGGCGATGATCACCGAGCGCTGCGCCACGTCGGCCGACTCGGCCGAGTTGCGCGACACCTGCTCGATGCTCGAGGCGATTTCGCCGATGCGGTCGGAGGCCGAGGTGATCTGGTTGGCCTGGTGGCCGGCCGCTTCGGCCAGCTGCATCGCGGTAGCCTGGGTTTCCTGGGTCGACACGGCGACCTTGGCCGAGGTGTCGTTGATCGTGGTCACCAGGTGGCGCAGCTCATCCACGGCGTAGTTGATGGCGTCGGCGATGGCGCCGGTCATGTCCTCGGTCACCGAGGCCTTCACCGTCAGGTCGCCTTCACCCAGAGAGCTGATTTCGTCCAGTAGCCGCATGATGGCCTGCTGGTTGCGGCTGTTGTATTCCACCTGGGTCTGGTACCGCAGTTCCTGTTCGCGCGAGCGGCTGCGCACCGTGCTGCCGACGAAGCCGATGATGGCGATCAGCGACAACGCACCCGACGCCACGCCCAGCCAGAAGTTGGGGAACAGGCGGGTATCGCGCAGCGAGCCGAACGAAGAGAAGGCTTCGAACAGCTTCTTGCTGTCGCGCAGCATGTCTGCCGAACCGCCGGTGAGGGCCGCGGCCGAGGACTGCGCGGCGAACAGCTGGCGCGAGCTGGCCAGGATGGCGTCGGCATCCTGCTTCATGGTGTCCCACTGCTTCTGCGACTGCTCCAGCGCGGCCAGCGCAGGACCGTTGCGGACCGCGGCAATGCCCAGTTCCTCGTTGCCGTTGCGCAGCGCATCGAGCACCTGGGTGAAGACCACCGAGTCGCGGGCGAGCGCGTCGCCCGCGGCAGCCGCATTGGCACCACCGGCGCGCATTTCTGTCACACGGCGGGCCATCGAGCCGACCACCACGACCTGCTGCAGGGCGTTGTAGACCTGCGAGGACGGCGCGCCACTGGCCGACATCGCGCGGACCACTTCGTTCAGCTGTGCCTGCAGGGCGGGCACGCCGTTGACGAGGTTGTTCGCGTTGCCGGCCAGGGCCAGCACGGCCGGTTCGCTGGCGACCAGCTGGCCGGCGCTCTTGCCGAGCGGCTCCCAGGTCTGGATCAGCGTGTTCAGCGGCCCGGCGACATTGGTCTCGGTGCCGTAGCGGCCCTGCAGCCCACTGACGGTGCTTTCGATGTCGCTCTTGGTCAGCTTGAACGCGGTGAACGCCTGCGCGTTGCCCGAGACCGCCTCACGGCCCTGGTTGGCCAGCTGCTGCGAGAGCACCTGCAGGTTCGCCGCATCGGTGCTCGCACTGGCCAGGCGACTGCCCTGCCAGGTCGCCACGCCGGTGTTGACGCCGAACACGATCATCGACACGGCCAGCAGGCCGAGCCAGAAATTGGTGCCCACCGAGCCGAGCTTGCCGGCCTTGGCGGATTCCGAAGCAGTACTCATCGTTCAACCTCGATCTTCAATGCGGAGAGACAGGCGCCTGCGGTCAGGCCGCGGCCTGCCTGAATTCGGGGGTACGCGACAGCAGCGACAGCGAGAACACGCCCCAGTCATGGCCATCGCCGTGGAACGCACGGTCGATGAAGTGCGCATAGCGGCCGGTGGCCAGATCGCCGGCGACGATGTCCTGGTCCAGCTCGAAGCTGCGCTGGCCGAACAGTTCATCGATGGTCAATGCCACGTCGCCGCCGGCCTGGCGCATGATCAGCACGCGCTGACCCTCCTGCTGCACGGTGCGCTCGCCTTCCAGGAAGAACTTCAGGTCCACCACCGGGAACAGGTTGCCGCGCAGGTTTCCCACGCCCAGCAGCCACGGCTGTGCGCCGGGCACCGGGGTGATCGGCGGCATCGGGACGATTTCCACCACTTCGCGGAAATCCGAGACCAGCCGGCGCTTGCCCACGCGATAGCCGACGCCTCGCCACAGGTCCTGCGAGAACTGCCGCTCGGGCAGCTGCACCGCATGGGCCAGGCTGCGTCGCTCGTAGGCCTGGAGGATGTCGAAAGGAGAACGCATCAGACCACCAACTGGTTGATCCGCGCGATCAGTTCCTCCTCGCGCGGCGGCTTGACGATGTAGTCGGCCGCCCCCTGGCGCAGCCCCCATGCCTTGTCGGTTTCCATCGCCTTGGTGCTCACGATGACCACCGGAATGTGCTTGATGGCCGCGTCGCGCGCCATCGCACGGGTCGCCTGGAAGCCACTCATGCCCGGCAGGACCACGTCCATCAGCACCAGCTGCGGCGACTGCTCGCGCACGAGCTTGAGCCCGTCCTCGGCGTTGTCCGCTTCCAGGACTTCATGACCGGCCTTGGTCAACCACTGCGTGAACACCGCACGGTCGGTCGGTGAATCCTCGATCAGTACGATTCGAGCCATTGTGCCTTTCCCCCCTGGTCAGGCGTTGACGTATGTGCGGATGGCACCCAGCAGTTCTTCACGCGTGAATGGCTTGGTCAGGTACTGCTCCGAGCCGACGATGCGGCCGCGCGCCTTGTCGAACAGGCCGTCCTTGGAGGACAGCATGATCACCGGCGTGGACTTGAACAGCTGGTTGCCCTTGATCAGCGCACAGGTCTGATACCCGTCCAGCCGCGGCATCATGATGTCCACGAAGATGATCTGCGGCTGTTGATCGGCGATCTTGGCCAATGCCTCGAACCCATCGGTCGCGGTCACCACTTCGCAGCCTTCCCGCTTCAGCAGGGTTTCCGCGGTTCTGCGGATGGTCTTCGAATCATCGATGACCATCACGCGCAGCCCTGCGAGTTCCCCACCCGCAGCCATGTATTCAGTCATTACCTTTCCCCAAGCGCGCGACGCTTGCCTGATCCCCGGCGTCGCTGCGAAAGCGTATCTATATCCCAATACCGGCGCGCGCTTCAAGCACACCCACCGCGGCCCCGGTGCCAGCGGCCCGGCGGGCGCCCGGCCCGGGCCGTTTGCGCAAACCCGGGGCGGCGCCCACCCGGCCGGACACTGCGTTCCGCGCCCCCGGGCAGGCATTGCGGACCCATTGTCGCTACCATCATCGGCCTGCCCGCCAGGTTGCGACCATGCCGTTGAATGTCATCGTGGTGATGGACCCCATCGCCCATATCAAGATTGCCAAGGACACCACCTTCGCGATGCTGCTGGAAGCCCAGCGCCGCGGCCATGCCCTGCACTACGTCAGCCCCGGCGGGCTGGCCCTGCGTGACGGCCAGGCCATCGCCCGCACCGCCCCGCTGCAGGTGCGCGAGGACAAGAACGACTGGTTCACCCTGGGCGAGTTCAGCCAGACCGTGTTCGGCCCCGGCCAGGTGGTGCTGATGCGCAAGGACCCGCCGGTGGATGCCGAATTCATCTACGACACCCACGTACTCAGCGTCGCCCAGCAGGCCGGTGCGATGGTGGTCAACGACCCCCAGGGCCTGCGCGACTACAACGAGAAGCTGGCCGCCCTGCTGTTCCCGCAGTGCTGCCCGCCGACCCTGGTCAGTCGCCGCAATGCGGACCTGAAGGCCTTCGTGCTCGAACATGGCCAGGCGGTGCTCAAGCCGCTGGACGGCATGGGCGGGCGCTCGATCTTCCGCAGCGGCACCGGTGATCCCAACCTCAACGTGATCCTGGAAACCCTGACCGATGGCGAGCGCACGCTGGCCCTGGCGCAGAAGTTCATCCCGGACATCACCGCTGGCGACAAGCGCATCCTGCTGGTCGATGGCGAGCCGGTGGACTACTGCCTGGCGCGGATTCCGCAGGGCGATGAGTTCCGCGGCAACCTGGCCGCCGGTGGCCGTGGCGAAGGCCGCCCGCTGAGCGAACGCGACCGCTGGATCGCCGCCCAGGTCGGACCGGAGATGAAGCGGCGCGGCATGCGCTTCGTCGGCCTGGATGTGATCGGCGATTACCTCACCGAAGTGAACGTCACCAGCCCGACCTGCGTGCGCGAGCTCGACGCCCAGTTCGGACTGAACATCGCCGGCACTCTGTTCGATGCGATCGAGGCCAGCCTGCCGCGATGAGCGCCAGCGTCGTCCCGGCCCCGACGTGGCAGGCGCGCGAATCCCAGCGGCTGGGCGCGACCCTGACGCTGTCCGTGCTCGTGCACGCGTTGCTGCTGCTGGGGGTCGGCTTCGCGGTCAGTGACAGCGCGCCGCTGGTGCCCACGCTGGATGTGATCTTCAGCCAGACCCAGACCCCACTGACACCCAAGCAGGCCGATTTCCTGGCCCAGGCCAATCAGCAGGGCGGTGGCGACCACGACAAGGCCCAGCGCCCGCGCGACAACCAGGCCGGAATCGTGCCGCAGGCGCAGGCCGGGCTGTCACCGGTCCCGCAGCAGCGCCAGGAGGCGGCCAGCGTGCCGCCCCCGCAGACCCGCGTGGTCAACAGCCGCAATGGCGCCGACACCATCGCCGAGGCGCAGCCACAGCCGCTGCCCGAGCACCCCCGCCCGGATGCACCGATGACGGCCCGCGAGCAGCGCGATGTGGAGATGGCGCGGTTGGCCGCCGAAGTGCATCTGCGCTCGGCCCAGTACGCCAAACGCCCGAACCGCAAGTTCGTCTCGGCCAGTACCCGCGAATACGCCTATGCCAATTATCTGCGCGCGTGGGTCGATCGCGCCGAGCGCGTCGGCAACCTGAACTACCCCGATGAGGCGCGCGCCCGCCGGCTCGGTGGCCAGGTGGTGATCACCGTCGGTGTGCGCCGCGATGGCACCGTCGAAAGTGCCCGCATACTGCAGTCCAGCGGCACGCCGTTGCTGGATGAAACCGCGCTGCGCGTGATCACGCTTGCCCAGCCGTTCCCGCCGCTGCCCAAGACCGAGGATGCGATCGACATCCTGCAGGTGACCCGCACCTGGGTGTTCCTGCCCGGCGGCGAGCTGCGCGACGACCGCTGAGGGGGCGATAGCCGACCAACGGTCGGCTCTACCGGGCGGCCTTGGCCGCCCGCGCCGCCTGCTGTTCCACCAGGGTCAGCGCCACGTTGTTGCGCAGATAGGCCGGCTCCACCAGCTCCGGTGCCATGCCCTCGCCGCGCTCGAACGCCGGTACCGCCAGCGCCAGCACATCCGCCGCGCGCGGCAATGCCAGCGCATCCACGCCGGTCAGTTGATCGGCCAACCGCGTCGCCAGCACGCCGTCGGCCGCGCCGAAGCCAGTCCCCACGCCGAACCAGCGCGTGCCCTCAGGCAACACCACCTGCCCCGGCGCGCACACGCTCTCCTCGCCCTGCAGCTGCCACTGCCCGTCCACGCGGATGTGGCGTGCGGCATAGACCTCGCCCATGCGTGCGTCGATGCTGGCCAGTACATGATCGGCTTCGGCCGGCGCGCGCAGCGCCAGCGCCTGCAGGGTGGAGACCGCGATCAACGGGCGGTCCAGCGCCAGGGCGATCCCCTGGGCGATGGCGATCGCAAGCCGCACGCCGGTGAACGCGCCCGGCCCCCGCCCCAATGCGATCGCATCCAGCTGCGAACGGGCCACCCCCGCCTCGGCCAGCAGCGCCTCGGCCCAGGGCAGGCTGAGTTCAGCGTGGCGGCGTGGGGCGATCTCGAAGCGCTCAGTGACCTGCCCATCCACGTACAGGGCAACGGAACAGGCTTCGGTGGCGGTTTCAAAGGCGAGCAGCTTCATGGCGGTCAGAACAGGGAAGTGGGGAAGTCATCGGTGGACGGCAGCCGTTGCACGGGCTGTGGTGAAGCAGGCGCGGCGACGGGTGCGGGGTCAGCGAGGGACCATTGTGGCGCAAAGAAGGCCTGTACATCGGTCAGCGAACGGGTACGTCGGAACGGCGGCAGTGAATCCAGGAAAATCCGGCCATAGCTGCGGCTGAGCAGGCGCGGATCGCACAGCACCAGTACACCGCGATCGGTCTCGCTGCGGATCAGGCGGCCCACGCCCTGTTTGAGCGCGATCACGGCCTGCGGCAGCTGCTCATCGCGGAACGGGTTGCCGCCGTCGCGGCGGATCGCATCCAGCCGCGCTTCGAACACCGGGTCATCCGGTGCGGCGAACGGCAGCTTGTCGATCACCACCACGCTCAGTGCATCGCCGACCACGTCCACGCCCTCGCGGAAACTGGCCGAGCCCAGCAGGACGCCGTTGCCCGATTCACGGAAGCGCTGCAGCAGCGTCGCGCGCGGCGCCTCGCCCTGCACGAACAGCGGCCACGGTGCATCGCGCAGGGCCTCGGCCGCTTCGCGCAGTGCGCGGTGCGAAGCGAACAACAGGAACGCACGGCCGTGCGAGGCCTCCAGCACCGGCGTCAGCGCGCGGATCAACGCGGTGCCGAAGCCGCGCGCGGCCGGATCGGGCAGATCGGTCGGCAGATAGCACAGCGCCTGCTGGGCCCAGTCGAAGGGGCTGGGCTGCAGCAGGCTGACCGGATCATCCAGGCCCAGCCGCTGGGAAATATGCTCGAAACCCCCGTCCACGGTCAGCGTCGCCGACGTAAACACCCAGGCCGCCATCGAGCGCTGCCGATGCTCGCGCAGCGGACCGGACACATCCATCGGCGTGCGCTGGCAGCGGAAACCGCGCGGCGTCAGTTCATACCAGAGCACCTCCGCTGGCGGCGGCGCCTCATCCGGGTCGGTATCGAAATCCAGCATCGGCGCATCGTCGCCCAGCCAGCGCGACAACCGCGAGACCGCTTCCATGGCGCGCGCATGGCAGGCGTCCAGGCCGGGCGACGCCTCGCGCACCCCGGCCAGCGCATCACGCAGCTGCACCAGCGTACTCATCGCCGCATCGAAGCCATCGCGCACCTGCGGCACGGTCAGCGCGCGCCACTGGGTGCCGCGCGGCGGCAGGCCATCCATCGCCACGCGCAGATCGCGCAGGGTCTGCTCCAGCGCGGCCGCGGGCTCCTGCAGGGCCGCCTGCGCACCGGCCACGCTGCGGCTCTCGGCCAGGCAGTCGCGTGCCAGCTCCTGCCACGGGCGCATGCCGAAGCCTTCGCCGAAGAAGTTGGCCGCCAGTTCCGGCAACTGGTGCGCCTCGTCGATCACGAACGCCTGCGCGCCCGGCAGGATCTCGCCGAAGCCCTCCTGCTTGAGCGCCAGATCGGCCAGCAGCAGGTGGTGGTTGACCACCACCACGTCGGCCGCCTGCGCCCGCTGCCGTGCCTGCACGACGAAGCAGTCATCCCAGAAGGGGCATTCGGTGCCCAGGCAGTTATCGACGGTGGAGGTCACCATCGGGTACAGCGGCGAATCCTCCGGCAAGGCCTCCAGCTCGGCCATGTCGCCGTACTTCGTGCGTCCGGCCCAGGCCAGGATGCGCTGGAACTGCGCGACCTGCTCAGGGGAACTGAAACGGGGTTCGCCCCGGGCCTGCTGCAGCCGATAGCGGCACAGATAATTGGCGCGCCCCTTCAGCAGCGCACTGCTGTGGCCCACACCGAGCGCGGCCCGCACGCGCGGCAGATCGCGGTGATACAGCTGATCCTGCAGCGCGCGGGTACCGGTGGAGATGATGGTCTTCAGCCCGGACAGCAGCGCGGGCACCAGGTACGCATAGGTCTTGCCGGTGCCGGTGCCGGCCTCGGCCAGCAGCACGTCGCGCTGGTCGAACGCTTCGGCGATCGCCGCGGTCAGGCGCAGCTGGGCCGGGCGCGGAACGAAGGCATCGAGCTGGCTGGCGAGCGCACCGCCCTCACTGAGGGCATCGCGGCTGGCGTGGGCAAGTTGGGACATGACGCCATGATAAAGGGTGCCGACCGATGCCCGGCGCTACGCCGTCACGCATCCGACTGCATCGCCCACATCAGTAACGCATGATCCCCGGCACCGTGCAGCCGTCCAGCTGTGCATGCGCCGAGGCCGCGTTTTCTTTTTCACCGCGGGCCAGACGCGCCTGCTCGATCGTCGCCCAATGGCGACGGCACAGCGGGCCGGTCTTGGAACCGAGTTCAACCGACTTGCGGGCGAAGGTTTCCGCTGCTGCCCAGTCGCCCTGCAACAGGGCGATCTCGGCCCGGTCCTGCAGCACCGACGGGTCCGAGGCCATGATCGCCAGCGCCTGATCCAGCGCCGCCGCAGCGCCGGTCAGGTCGTTGGCCTGGCGACGGGCATGCGCGGCCTGGCGCAGGTCTTCCACCTCGCTGTCGCGCAGCGGCTGCACGGCCAGCTCTTTGTCGTCATTGCCCGCAGCGGCATCCACGGCGGCCAGGCGCTGGGCCGGCGTGGTGGTGTCGACCGGCGCCTTCACCACCGGCGGCGGAGTGACGCAGGCCGCCAGCGCGAGGCACAGCGTGGCAAGCGACGCGGAACGGATCAGGAAACGGGTGGTCATGCAGGCAGGCCTCGATCAGGGTTGACGCGCGGGGGTGGCGGCCGGTGCATTCTGCGCCGGTTCGGGGGCGGGCTCCGGCTTTTTCTCCAGGCCGAACCAGCTGCGCCAGCCACCGCCTTCACTCTGTTCGCCGCCCTCGCCTTCCGGCAAGGCGCTCGGCGCGGTGCACGGTACATAGGCCGGGGTGTAGCCGACCACGAACGGGAAGCGACGCGCGCCCGGGCAGGCTTCATCGGTGGTGGCCGTGCCGCTGGCCTCCACGTACTGCCAGTCCAGGCCCTTGTTGCTGACCTTCAGCGGCGAACTGGGCAGGCGCTGGAAAATGCCCGACCAGACCCGCATCGACCCGGTCGCGCCATACAGCCCGGCCTGTTCGTTCTGGTCATTGCCCATCCAGATCACGGCCAGATGGTCACCGGTGTAGCCGGCGTACCAGCTGTCGCGGCCGTCGTTGGTGGTGCCGGTCTTGCCCGCCGGCTGCAGGCGGCCCAGGCCATCGGCGTTGAGGCGCTGCGCGGTACCGCTGGCCACGACCTGCTGCAGACCGATGCTGATCAGGTTGGCGGCAATCGAGTCACCTTCCTGCGCCGGCGCCGGGGTCTTGTCGTAGCGCTTCATCAACTTGCCCTGCGGATCGAGCACGCCACGCACCGCGTGCAGCGGCTGGATCTCGCCCCCGGAGGCCAGGAACTGATACAGCTGGGCCATCGCATACGGGCTTTGATCCGTGGAGCCCAGGATCACCGCGGGATTGGGCTCGGCCTTGATGCCGGCCAGGACGTGGATCAACTGCGTGACCCGCTCGGGGCCGACCTGCATGCCTACCCGGACCGTGGCCTGGTTGTAGGAATGGGCCAGCGCATCGATCAGGCGGACCGTGCCGTGGCTGCGGTTGTCCGCGTTGCCGGGCGACCACTGCTTGCCACGGCTCAGCTGCACCGTCACCGGCGAATCATCGACCCAGCTGGACAGCGAGTAGCGGTCCGGCTGCGCAAGCGCCAGCAGATACACGAACGGCTTGAGCAGCGAGCCGACCGGGCGCTGCGCCTCGATGGCCCGGTTGAAGCCCGGTTCGGACACGTCACGGCTGCCGACCACGGCCAGTACATCACCGTTGTGCACGTCGGTCAGCACCAGGCCAGCCTGCAACGCGGGACGGCGCTTGCTTTCCAGTGATTTGATCGTCTTGGTGACCGCACCTTCAGCATAGGCCTGCGCCGAGGGCGCCATGCCGGTCATCACGCTCAGGCCGGCGCCCTGCAGCACCGACTCGGGGTAATCGTGGCCGAGCTGGCGACGGACCAGATCGACATAGGCCGGGAAACGGTTGGCCGCGATCAGGCCCGGGGTCTTGGGTACGCCCAGCGGCGCATCGACCGCACGCTTGTACTCGGCATCGTCGATCAGGTTGGCGTCGCGCAGCTTGCCCAGCACGAAGTTGCGGCGATCCAGCGCGCGCTCGGGATTGCGGCGCGGATCGTAATAGGACGGGCCCTTGACCAGGCCGATCAGCAGCGCGACGTGCTCGGTGTTGAGCGAGGCCAGATCACGCCCGAACCAGAACTCCGCGCCCGAGGACATGCCGTGGATCGCCTGGCTGCCGCGCTGGCCCAGATAGACCTGGTTGAGGTAGGCCTCCAGGATGGTGCGCTTGTCGTAGCGCGCTTCCATGATCAGCGCGTACAGCACCTCATTGAACTTGCGGGTGACGGTCTGCTCTTTGCCGATCCCGAGCAGGCCGCTTCGGGCCAGCTGCTGGGTCAGGGTCGAGGCGCCCTGGCGGCTCTGGCCACCAGAACGCACGGTCACCCAGATCGCACGGGCGATGCCGCTCAGGTCGATGCCGTGGTGCCGGTTGAAGTCCTTGTCCTCCACCGCCTGCAGGCCGGTGACCAGCAGCTCGGGGGTCTCTTCGATCCGTACCAGCCGGCGCTCTTCCTGCTTCTGGCCATACAGCGTGGCGATACGGGCCGGATCCAGACGCGCGGCCTTCAGCGCCTTGCGGGTGTCGGGGTCACGCAGCGAAGCGATCGACCCGCCGGACAGGCTCAGCTCGACGCGGCGCGGGGCGACCCGGCCATCGACGTCGTTGTAGCCACGGCTGGAGATGACGAAACGCCCCCCCTCCTGCGTGTACGTGGCCGGTGATTTGCCGATCCCGTCATCGCGGTAGGCCGAGGCCGCCAGCTCGGTCTTGAGCGTGGCCGCATCCATCGCCACGCCGGGCGCCAGCGGCAACGGCCGCGCATAGACGCGCGTGGGAATCTGCCAGCGCAGCTCACCGAAGCGCTGGGTGACCTGTTGGTTCAGGTACACCGTATAGGGGATCAGGAAGCCCAGCCCCAGCGCGACAGCCGCCATGCTCCAGGTGATCAACCGGCGCCGCCACATCGGGGCGCGGCTTTCGGTGTCGTCGAACTCGTCGATGTCGTCGGAATCGTAGCGTCGGGGCACGGGGATGCGAGAATATGGATTCCGGCGAGTCTAACGCAGCCACTGCGAGCGGCGCGTTCTCCCGGGTTCCCCCGCTTAAGCTGGAGTTGCAACGGGATGTCGATGTCCTTGGCCGATGCTCGCTATTTCCTGAACCGCATGCTCGGCCTGTTCCGTCGCAGTCTGGCCAGTCTGCGCACCCGGGGCTGGCGCGCCACCTGGCAGCGCATCCGGGTCCACACCCAGGCCGTGCCAGCGCCCCGCGGGGCGCCCCTGTACCTGCCGGAGGCCACAGCGTTCGCGCCGTTCACCGTCCCCGCCAGCGAGCGCCCGGTGGTCAGCATCATCATTCCGGTCTACAACCACGCTGCGCACACCTTGGCCTGCCTGCGGGCACTGGCCGCGCATCCGCCGCAGGTCGCCTGCGAGATCCTGGTGGTGGACGACGGCAGCAGCGACGAGACGATCACCTGGATGCCGCAGATCCGCGGCCTGCGCCATGAAGTGCGCGCGAGCAACGGCGGCTTCATCGAGGCCTGCAACGATGGCGTCGCGCGTTCGCGTGGCCAGTACGTGGTGCTGCTCAACAATGACACGGTGCCGCAGCCGGGCTGGCTGGATGCCCTGCTCGCCACCTTCGCCCGGGTGCCGCGCGCCGGCCTGGTCGGTTCACAGCTGCTCTACCCCGACGGCCGCCTGCAGGAGTCGGGCGGGGTGATCTTCCAGGATGGCAGCGGCTGGAGCTACGGCCGGTTCGAATCGCCCGAAGATCCGCGCTACAGCGCGCTGCGCGATGCCGACTACTGCTCCGGCGCCGCGCTGATGATCCCGCGCGCCCTGTGGGAAGAGATCGGGGGTTTCGACCTGCGCTACAAGCCGGCGTATTACGAAGACACCGACCTGGCCTTCGCCGTGCGCGCCAGCGGCCACCGCGTACTGGTGCAACCGGCCAGCCGCGTGGTGCATGACGAGGGCACCAGCAACGGCACCGATACCGGCAGCGGGATCAAGGCCTACCAGGTCCGCAACCGCGGCGTGTTCGCGGCGAAGTGGGCTGGCGCACTGCAGGCGCAGCCCGCCGTCGGCAGCGTTCCCTCGCCAGCCCTGCTGCACCGTGCCCAGCGCCAGGTCCTGATCCTGGATGAAGAAGTGCCGCAGCCGGACCGCGACTCGGCCTCGCTACGCCAGTACAACCTGATCCGCATGCTGCTCGAAGCCGGGGTCCACGTGGTGTTCGTGCCGACCCGGCGCGAGCACGGCGGCACCGCCACCGAGGCGCTGCAGGCGCTTGGCGTGGAGGTCTGGTACGCCCCCTACCTGGACGGTGTGGCGCCGTGGCTGCGCGCCAACGGCGCCCGCTTCGATGTGGTGATGATGGTCCGCTACCACGTCGCCCACGAGTGCCTGCCGCTGCTGCGCAGCTGTGCGCCCCAAGCCCGCACCGTCTTCGATACCGTCGACCTGCACTACCTGCGCGAACGCCGGGGTGCGGAGATCGCCGGGGATGCCGGGCTGCTGCGCAATGCCGAGCGCACCCGCGCACGCGAGCTGGCGGTGATGGAAGAGGTTGATGTGACCGTGCTGGTCAGCGCTGCCGAGCGCGAGCAGCTGCGCGTCGATGCCCCGGGCGCGACCGTGGAACTGATTTCCAATCTGCACGAGGTTGCTGGCGCCGGCCCTGACTGGGCCGAGCGGCGCGATCTGGTGTTCGTCGGCGGCTTCCGTCATCCGCCGAACCTGGATGCCATGCAGTGGTTCATCGGTGACGTCTTCGCGCGCATCCGTGCACAGCTGCCCGACATCCGTTTCCACTGCATCGGCGCGGCCGTGCCCGACACCCTGCGCGCGCTGGCCGCGACCCAGCCGGGCGTGGAGATCCACGGGTTCGTGCCGGACGTGGTGCCCTACATGGATGGCATCCGCATCGCCGTCGCGCCGCTGCGCTTCGGTGCCGGCGTGAAGGGCAAGGTGAATCTCAGCATGGCGCATGGGCAGCCGGTGGTCGCCACGACCTGTGGCGTGGAAGGCATGCATCTGCGCGATGGCGAAGATGTGCTGGTGGCCGATGATGCCGAGGCATTCGCGCAGGCCGTGGTGCGGCTGTACCAGGACGAGGCCCTGTGGCGCCGGCTCTCGACTGCCGGGCTGCAGAACATCGTGGATCATTTCTCGCTGGATGCGGCCCGCGCCACCGTGCAGCGGGTGTTCCTGGATTAAGTGCCCGAGCCACCGCCGGCGCTGCGCAGGCGCTCGGCGAAGGCCGGTAATTCCGGCAGGTCCGGTTGCCAGCGCCGCGCCTGCTCGAGCGCCTGCTGCGCGTAAGCGATGTCGCCCGAGCCCAGGCGCTCGCTGCCGATGGCCAGCCAGCGCTGCGCCAGCCGCCGTCGCGCGGCGGCCTGGGCGGCATCATTGGTCGACAACGTCTGCCAGGCGTCCAGACACGCCCCCGCCGCCAACACGCGGTTCTCGCGCAGGCGATCTTCGAAGCACTGCCGGCTTGCGGGCAGCAGGCGCTGCGCGGCGGCTCGCACCCGCGGGTCCTGCGGCGCGACGCCCTGGGCCTCGCGCAGGGCGTCGTAAGCACTGCGTCCGGGCGGGTCCAGGAAGTTGCCACGGCCCTCTGCCTCCTCCAGGCGCGTGAGCAGACGGCGCAGTGTGCGTTCGCGCTGCGCCCTCGGCACCGCCGGGGTCTTCAATGCCGCCTGGGAGCGTTGCGCCTGCTCGATCACATGGCGGGCCGCCTCCAGCGAACGCGTGGACGCGCCCAGCGATTGGGCCACCTGAAGCGCCCGGGCTGCGTCGTCGAAGCGGAAGTTGCCGGCCAGCCGCGTCGCACGCGTGAGCTGCGCATCGGCGACCTGCAGCTGGCCACGGCGCGCGGCAGGATCGTCGGGCAGCGCTGAAAGCACCGCTGCGAATGCATCGGCCGCAACCTCCAGCTTCTGCCGGCGCAGCGCGATCTCGCCCTCGCGCTGGCGTCGCTCCAGCGCGTTGTTCAGCGCCTCCTGGGTGGCCGGCAGATCGACATGCCCGGCATCGAAACCACGCGCGCTGCGCACCAGCGCCGCCGCCCTGGCTACGTCGCCGCGTCCGGCCGCCGTGCGCGCCTGCTGGAGGAGATCGGACAGCGCATCCTCGCGCCCCTCCAGTGCGCGCACCTGATTGGGGGACAGCGCCAGCACCTGCTGGAACAGCGGCAGCGCGCTATCGGGGCTGCCCTCGAGCCGCTGCGCCTGCAGGGCCGCTTCGGCGCGCCCAAGCAACGCCCCGATGCCCGCGCGTGCCTGGTCGTGTGCGTGCAGCTGCTGCGCCACCGCATCGGCATCGCGCTGCGGCACCTGCAGTTCGCGGGCCAGCGCAAGCGCGGCGGTCGCCGCCGGTGCATCGCCCCGGTCCAGCGCATCCCGCGCCTGCTGCAGGGCAGCCTGGCCGGTGCGTGCCAGACCGCTGCGCGCCTGCAAGCGGTCGGTGTCCAGCGCCAGCGCGGCCTGGAAGGATTCACGTGCGCCACTGCCATCTGCCGCACTCAACCGGCCAGCGGCCAGCGCGCGATCGCCCTGGTCGAGCAGCTGCTCGATCTGCGGCTCGTTCCAGAACCAGTTGGCCAGCGGCCGGCGCAACAGGGCCAGGCTGACGAACAGCAGCACGGCCACCAGCAGCGCCCAGCGCCAGATGCGCCGGGCATGGCGCGCCTGCAACCACCACCAGCGGCCTTCGCGGCGCACCCGTCGCAGTGCTTCGTGGGCGGCGTCATGCCTGTCATCGTCCCGGCTCATGGCGCGAGCCTAGCGTGGGGCACGTGAGCTCAGCCTAGACGCCGGGCTTCGCTGACGCCGGGCAGTGCATCCAGCTTGCCCAGCAGGGTCGAAAGCTGGCCGTAGTCACTGACCTTCAGGCGCAGGCGCAGATGCGCACGGCCACTGTTGCGGACGTTGTCGCTGTGGATGTCCAGCACATAGGCATCCTCCTGCGCGATCAGGTTGGTGATGTCCTTGAGCAGCCAGCGCCGGTCGACCGCGTCGACCACCACGTCCACTTCATAGCCACCGCCGGCCTGGCCCCACTCCACCGGAAGAATCCGCTGCGGGCTGGCCGCGGCCAGCCGTGCCAGCGCGGCACAGTCGGTGCGGTGCACGGTGACGCCGCGCGCGCGCGTCAGATACCCGACGATCGGCTCGCCGGCCACCGGCTGGCAGCAACGCGCCAGCTGCACCAGCAGGTTGCCCACGCCCTGTACGGTGAAATCGGCACTGCGCACACTCTCGCGCCGCGCGGTCGGGCGCGGCAGTACCGGCGCCGCCGGCTGGCTGGCGGCACGTTCGGCTTCCAGCAGCGTGCGGCTGACCTGGTTCGGCCCGGTATCGCCCAGCGCCACCTGGATGTAGAGATCGTCGACGCTGTCGGCGTGGAACTTCTTCACCGCGATGGCCAGATCGGCGTGCTGCAGGCCGAGGCGCTTGAGTTCGCGCTCGAGCAGCTCGCGGCCGGCCTGCACGTTGCGCGCGCGGTCCAGCTTGTGGAACCACCCGCGCACCTTTTCACGCGAACGGTTGCTGGCCAGGAACCCGCTGGAGGCCAGCAGCCAGTCGCGCCGGGGATCGGCCTCCTTGCCGGTCAGGATCTCGACGCGGTCGCCGCTGCGCAGGCGGTAGGTCAGCGGCACGATGCGGCCGTTGACCTTCGCCCCCCGGCAGCGATGCCCGACCATGGTGTGCACGTGGTAAGCAAAATCCAACGGCGTGGCGCCCTGGGGCAGGTCCATCACCTCGTCCTTGGGACTGAGCGCGTAGACCCGGTCTTCGGTCAGCTCGGCATCCAGCGCACCGGCCAGTTCGCCTGCATGCCCGTCCTGGGATTGCTCCAGCAGCTGCCGCATCCAGGTGATCTTGCGGTCGAACGCCTTTTCCGCGCCCTTGCTGCCTTCCTTGTAGCGCCAATGCGCGGCCACGCCGAGCTCGGCCTGGGCGTGCATGTCGTGGGTGCGGATCTGCACTTCGATGGTGCGCCCTTCCGGGCCGACCACGGCGGTATGCAGCGAACGGTAATCGTTGGCTTTCGGGCGCGCGATGTAATCGTCGAATTCGCTCGGCACCGGCGCCCACAGTGCATGCACCACGCCCAGCGCGGCGTAGCAGGCGGCCACGTCGTCCACCATCACGCGCACGGCGCGGATGTCGTACAGCTGCTCGAAGGCCAGACGCTTCTTCTGCATCTTCCGCCAGATGCTGTAGATGTGCTTCGGGCGGCCGCTGACCTCGGCGCGGATGCCCTGCGCCAGCAGCTCGCGCGACAGCGCCTTTTTGACGCCCTCGACATAGCGCTCGCGCGCCAAGCGCGTTTCATCCACCTCGCGCGCGATGCGGCGGTAGGTCTCCGGTTCCAGATGGCGGAACGCCAGATCCTCCAGCTCCCACTTCAACTGCCAGATGCCGAGCCGGTTGGCCAGCGGCGCATGGATGTCGCGAGTGAGCTGGGCCAGCGCGCGGCGCTCTTCTTCGGGCAAGCGATCGGCACCGCGCATGCGGGCCAGCTGGCGGGCGAGCAGGATCGGCACCACGCGCAGATCGCGGATGATCGAAAGCAGCAGGCGACGCAGGCCTTCGCTGTTGCGCCCGGCCTCGCGCCCGGCGTGCAGCGCCCAGACCTGGTCGGCGGCGTCCAGGCCGTCCAGCAGGCCGACGACCACCGGCTTGAGCGCACCGATCGGCAGCGTGTCCAGACCGGCACGCAACCACGGCAGATCGAACAGCAACGTGGCCAGCAAGGCAGACTCGTCGGCCGAGAGCAATGACAGCGCATCCAGCGTGTCAGCCAGCACCGGCCAGCCCGCGCGCCGTTCCAGATCGGCCTCGGGTTGCTGCCAGCGCTGCAGCAATGCCTCGCGCAGCTCAGCCGGCAGCGAAGCCACCGAGGGTCGGTTCAACAAGCCATCCAGGCCAGGGGAGGAAGCGCGGTTCACAGCATCGTACAGACAAGACAGAGGCCACCTACACTAGCGCCGCAGCGCCCCCCCGACAATCGCCATCACCAGCATGTGCACATGCCGGGGCGCTGGCACTACACTGCGGCCATTCCTAGGAGAGACCCTGCCATGCGCTTTTCCCGTCTGCGGTTGTTGGCCTGCGCGGCCGTCATGATGAGCCTCTCGCTCCCGGCGCTGGCCCAGCGCGTGGTCGAAGGCGATCTGCAGCAGCAGATGTCGCCGGCCGAGTTCAAGGCGGCCGGGCTGGAGAAGCTCACGCCGCAGGAACTGGCCGAGCTCAACAACTGGCTGCAGGGCAAGGTGGCCGCGCTGGCGGCCGATGCCCGCGAGCAGGCCCGCGAAGAGGGTCGTCAGGAAGTCATCGTGAAAAACCACGGCTTCTTCGACTTCGGCACCAAGGAGCCGATCAAAAGCGTCTTGACCGGAGAATTCCGCGGCTTTGGCAAGGGCCAGCGTTACGCGCTCGCCAACGCCCAGGAATGGGAGCAGGTCGACGATGTCCAAGTCGGTGGTGTCCGCCGCCAGTCGCCTGAGGTCAGCATCGCTCCCGGCGTCGGCGGGGTGTGGTACATGCAGATCCAGGGCGTCAACACCCGCGCCAAGGTCCGCCGCGTCAAATAATCCGCTTCAGGCAACCCCAGTGACCCGTGCCGACCTGGCACGGGTCACTGC
The DNA here is from genome assembly GCF_039673205.1 of Stenotrophomonas sp. TWI809. Classification (NCBI taxonomy): domain Bacteria; kingdom Pseudomonadati; phylum Pseudomonadota; class Gammaproteobacteria; order Lysobacterales; family Lysobacteraceae; genus Stenotrophomonas; species Stenotrophomonas sp. TWI809. Next base: position 113,521 of record NZ_JBDJLE010000010.1, read on the forward strand.
CGGATCAAGGCTTCTGCAGCGCGGCCACGCGCTGGGCCAGCTTCTTGGCTGAAATCCCGGTCTTCGCGCCCAGCTCCTGGGCAAACAGCGAGACCCGCAACTCTTCCAGATCCCAGCGCAGGTCCTGCCACTGCGGCCGCTCCCGCAACCCGCGGGCCTCGGCCTGTGCCAACGCATCCACGAATGGCCGCAGCTCCAGCATCCGCGCCTGGTCGCGCGGCGGATCGCGCTTGGCACGCTCAGTGCGAAGGATCATTGCGCGCAGGTAGCGCGGCAGTTGCGCCAGGGCATCGGCCGGGGTCTCGCGCAGGAAGCCAGGATGGACCAACGCGGCCAGCTGCTGCTCCATGTCATCCAGATTGCCGCGTGCCCAGCCCATCAGCGGCGCTTCCAGCTGTGGTTTGAGCTCGGCCACATGGGCCAGGATGTTCTCGGCCAGCTTCAGGCGGGCCATCGCCTCTGCGAACAACGCCTTGCCCGCCTCCGCGCTGCGCTTGGCGAACGCGGCCGGGTCGCGGATATCACCCAGGCCATCGGCAAGCACCGCGTTCATCGCGGCATCGACCAGGTCGCCACGCAGGCGTTCCTGCGATTCGATCGCGGCATACAACAACCCGGTCTTGGGCGGCACCGGCAGCTGCTTGCGCGCCTGCTTGGCCTTGTCGGCCAGCGCAATCTCCAGCAATCGACGCACGCCGAGCGGATGCTGCTCCAGCGCCTCGTTGCGATCGGCGAAAATCTTCAACGCGGCGGTCTCGCCCTGGTCGACCAGCGCCGGATAGGCCGGCACGCCGGCTTCGCCAGGCACCTGCAGCGGGATCGGGCTGGCCGGGAAATCGCGCAACCCTTCGGCTGCCAGCGCACGCCCGGCGCGTGCGGCAAAGGCATCCCCGGCTTTGTCACCGAAGCGGGCGCGCAGTGCATCCAGATCGCGCGAGGTCGCCAGCACCTTGCCATCGGCATCGCGCAGCCGCAGGTTTATGCGCAGATGGGCGTCCAGCGCTGCGTCATCGAAATCGGTCGCGGCCAGCTTGGCACCGGTCGCACGCGACAGGAACCGCGCCAGCTCGCCACGGATGTCATCGGCGGTCGGCTCGGCAAACGCTTCGGCGAACGCGCGCCCGAAGTCCGGTGCCGGCACATAGTTGCGGCGCATCGCCTTGGGCAGGCTGCGGATCAGGGCCGCAGCCTTGTCGGCCACGAAGCCGGGCGCCAGCCACGACAACCGCGCCGGATCGAGCGCGTTGAGCAGGTGCAGCGGCACCTCCAACGTGACGCCATCTTCGTCGGCACCCGGCTCGAAGGTGTAATGCAGCGGCAGCCGTGCATCACCCAGCGGCAGATACGCGGGATACCGTTCGGCGTCGCTGCCCTCGCCCGGCAGCAGATCGGCCAGTGCCCACGACAGCGCGCGGCGTTTCTCCGGCGCCAGCGCCTTCCACCAGGTATCCAGGCCCATCGCCGAATGGATCTCGGCCGGAATCCGGTCCAGGTACCAGCGCGCCTGCCAGCCTTCATCGGCGACGATGCCGGCACGGCGCAGCTTGGCCTCCTCTTCGCGCGCCTGCTCCAGCACCTTGAGGTTGTCGGCGACGAAGCCGGCACGGGTGTTGATTTCGCCGGTCACCAGGGCCTGCCGCACGAAGATGTCGTGCGCTTCGCCCGGCGCGATGCGGCCGTAGTGCACCGGCTTCTTCGGGGCCAGCACCAGTCCGAACAGACTGATCTGCTCGGAGGCCAGCACCTGGCCCTGCGCGCGCGACCAATGCGGATCGAAGTGCTTGCGCAGCAGCAGGTGCGGCAGCTCGTTGATGACCCAGTCCGGCTCGATCGCCGCGTTGGTCAGGCCCCAGATTTTCTGGGTATCCAGCAAGGTCGCGGTGAGCAGCCACGGCGGCGGCCGCTTGGCCAGGGTCGAGCCCGGGAACGGCAGGAAGCGGCGCTGGCGCGGCGCCAGGAAATCGCCCTTGTCGCTGCGGTGGCCGATCTGCGTGGGCAGGCCGGCGATCAAGGCACGGTGCAGGGTCTGGTAGGCGGCTGCGCGCACTTTGTCGCTGAAGGCGTTGCGCGCCTCGGCATCGGCGCCCTTGACCGATGCCGACGTGTTCTGGGCAGGCGCCGGCTCGGATTTCCCTTCGCGGGCCAGGCGTGCGGCACGGTGCTGCTGGCCGCGCGTCGCCTTGATCTTCGCCTCGTCATCGCGCGCCGGTGCAGGCGCGGACGAACCCGCCAGCAACGGTGCCAGGGAGGTCTCGGCCGCTTCTTCCGTCCAGCCCAGCTCCTCGCACAGCACGCGCAGCTGGCGATGCAGTTCGCGCCACTCGCGCATGCGCAGGAAGCCGAGGAAATGCCGCCCGCACCAGTCGCGCAGCTTGGACTGGGACAGGTCTTCGTGAGCCTGGCGGTAGCCGTCCCACAGGCGCAGCACGCCGACGAACTCCGAGCGGCCATCGGCGAACAGCGCATGCGCGTTGTCGGCCGCGGCGCGCGCTTCCGGCGGGCGCTCGCGCGGGTCCTGGATGCCCAGGAACGAGGCGATCACCAGCATCGGGCGGAGGCAGCCCTGGGCCTGTGCGGCGACCAGCATGCGGGCCAGTTTCACGTCCACCGGCAGGCGCGCCATCTGGCGCCCGATCGGGGTCAGGCGGCGCTCGGCATCGACCGCACCCAGCTCACCCAGCTGCTGCCAGCCATCGGCGATGGCGCGCTCATCCGGTGCCTCCAGGAACGGGAAATCCTCGATCTTGCCCAGGCCCAGCTGCAGCATCCGCAGGATCACCCCGGACAGGCTGGAGCGGCGGATTTCCGGATCGGTGAACTCGGGGCGCGACTGGAAATCCGCTTCGGAATACAACCGGTAGCAGATGCCTTCGGACACGCGGCCACAGCGGCCCTTGCGCTGGTTGGCGCTGGCCTGCGAGACCGCTTCGATGTGCAGCCGGTCCAGCTTCTGGCGCGGGCTGTAACGCTTGATGCGGGCGAAACCCGGGTCGATCACATAGCGGATGCGCGGCACCGTCAGCGATGTTTCGGCGACGTTGGTGGCCAGCACGATGCGCCGGTTGGCGCCGGGGTTGAACACCAGGTCCTGATCCTTGACCGACAGCCGCGCATAGAGCGGCAGCACGTCGGTGCCACGGTACTTGCGTCGTTCCAGGGACTGGTGCGCATCGCGTATTTCGCGCTCGCCCGGGAAGAACAGCAGGATGTCGCCACGCGGGTCGATCCGGGTGATTTCATCCACCGCCGCGACCACCGCATCATTGACGGTGCGCTCGCCATCGCGCCCACCGTCAGCCTCGCCGCCGCCCTCACCTTCCAGCGGCCGGTAACGCACCTCCACCGGGAACGTGCGGCCTTCCACGCTGATCACCGGGGCATCGTCGAAATGCTGGGCGAAGCGCGAGGTATCGATGGTCGCCGAGGTGACGATCAGTTTCAGATCGGGCCGCTTCTTCAGCAGCTGCTTCAGATAGCCCAGCAGGAAATCGATGTTGAGGCTGCGTTCGTGTGCCTCGTCGACGATGATCGTGTCGTAGTTGGACAGCCAGCGGTCACTGCTGATCTCGGCCAGCAGGATGCCGTCGGTCATGAATTTGATGCGGGTATCGTCACCGACGCGATCGGTGAAGCGCACCTGGTAGCCCACCGTGGTGCCCAGCTCGGACTGCAGTTCCTGCGCAACGCGGGTCGCCACTGCACGCGCGGCGATCCGTCGCGGCTGCGTGCAGCCGATCATGCCGGCGGTGCCACGGCCGGCGGCCAGGCACAGCTTGGGCAGCTGGGTGGTCTTGCCCGAGCCGGTTTCACCGGCGATCACCACGACCTGGTGGTCGCGGATCAGCGCGGTGATGGCCTCGGCTTCACGCGCAATCGGCAGTTGCTCGTCCAGAGTGATGGACGGCTGATTCAGCGCACGCGCTTCACGGCGCTGCACGGAGGCCTGCAAGGCCTGCTCGAACGCCGCCGCCAGCCCCGTATCCGCCGGTTTGGCCCGCCAACGCGAGAGCATCCCCAGCAAACGACCGCGGTCGCGGCTCATGGCCCCGTTGATGGCGGCCTGCTGCTGGGCCAGGCGTGCTGCATGTGGTTTTTCGATAGCGCTCATCAATCGATTCGTTTAGAACTTTTGTTTACTACTGAAAGGGTAGTCTGATCTATTGTGAAGGCCATCCGATTCATCCCATCCATAAGGAGTTCTCCCATGGCGAAGACGACCAAGACCCCGGCAAAGCCCAAGACTGCCAAGCAGAAGCTCGGCGCGGCGGCCCCGTCGGCCCCGAACATCGATATCGGGATCAAGGAGGGCGATCGCAAGAAGATCGCCGATGGACTGTCGGCCTTCCAGGCTGATGCGTTCACGCTCTACCTGAAGACCCACAACTTCCATTGGAACGTGACCGGGTCGATGTTCAACTCGCTGCACACCATGTTCGAGACCCAGTACACCGAACAGTGGGCGGCCCTGGATGACGTGGCCGAACGCATCCGTGCACTGGGCTTCAATGCCCCGGGCTCGTACCGCGAGTTCGCGGCCCTGACCTCGATCGCCGAGGAGCCGGGCCTGACCGACAGCGCGGACTGGCGTGAAATGGTACGCCAGTTGGTCACCGCCAACGAGGCGGTGTGCCGTACGGCGCGCAAAGTGCTGGACGTGGCAGACGATGCGGACGACGCACCGACCGAGGATCTGATGACCCAGCGTCTGCAGACCCACGAAAAGTACGCCTGGATGCTGCGTTCGCTGCTGCAGTAAGGATTTGTTTTTTGGCGGGCTTGGCTGACTGACGGCAAAGGCAGAGGCAGCGGCTTTGGCTGACGGGCATCTCCGTGTTGGCGAGCGGGGGCCAGGCCCTGCCGGGACGCGCCGTAAACCCATCCTTGGGGGCTCGTGGGCGCCATCCTTGGCGCCCTGACGGTCCCGTCAGGGCCTGGCCCCCACTCGCCAGACAGATCTGGATGGACGGTTGGGCAAGCCAGAGCGGCCTCTTCGACAAGCGGTAACAGGTAACAGGTAACAGGTAACAGGCAAGTAGCAGCAGACAGGCGCCGATTGGCGCCTGTCTGCGTTTGACTGGCTCTCGACTGGCTCTCGACTGGCTCTCGACTGGCTCTCCTTTGAAGACCAGCCAAGTGTCGACGGCGCGGTGTGGGTGGGTCTGCAGGACCGTTGTGCGCCATGGATGGCGCACATCGAGCCCCCATGGACGGGTTCACGGCGGGTCCAGCAGACCCACCCACACCGCGCCAACCCCGTAGGAGGCCACGCCCGGCGCTTTGCGCCTTCAGCTCTGCCTCTGCCTCCGGCTCCCGCTCCCGCTCCTGCTCCGGCTTTGGCTTTGGCTCCGGCTTTGGCTCCGGCCTCGGCTTTCCTACACACCGATCCGGCATCCGAGGACACGGCCCGTAGCCTGGGCAAGGTAAACTAGCGCGATGTCTTCCCGCCCCGCGCACGACCTGCTCAGCCGCATCTTTGGTTACGACGAATTCCGCGGTCCGCAGCAGGCGATCGTCGAGCATGTCGCCGCCGGCAATGACGCGCTCGTCCTCATGCCCACCGGCGGCGGCAAATCGCTCTGCTACCAGGTCCCCTCCCTGCTCCGCGACGGCACCGGCATCGTCATCTCGCCGCTGATCGCCCTCATGCAGGACCAGGTCGAAGCCCTGCGCCAGCTCGGCGTGCGCGCCGAATACCTCAACTCCACCCTCGATGGCGAAACCGCCGCCCGCGTCGAGCGCGAACTGCTCGCCGGCGAACTGGACATGCTCTACGTCGCCCCCGAGCGACTGCTGACCGGCCGCTTCCTCTCGCTGCTCTCGCGCAGCCGGATCGCCCTGTTCGCCATCGACGAAGCCCATTGCGTCTCGCAGTGGGGCCACGACTTCCGTCCCGAATACCGCCAGCTCACCGTCCTGCACGAGCGCTGGCCCGACGTCCCGCGCATCGCGCTGACCGCCACCGCCGATCCGCCGACCCAGCGCGAAATCGCCGAACGCCTGGACCTGACCAACGCCCAGCACTTCGTCAGCTCCTTCGACCGTCCCAACATCCGCTACACCGTCGTCCAGAAAGACAACGCCAAGCGCCAGCTGCTGGACTTTCTCAAGGTCCACCGCCAGGAAGCCGGCATTGTCTACTGCATGTCACGGCGCAAGGTGGAAGAAACCGCCGAGTTCCTGTGCAAGGAGGGCATGAGCGCCCTGCCCTACCACGCAGGCCTGCCCGCCGAGGTACGCGCCGCCAACCAGCGCCGCTTCCTGCGCGAGGATGGCATCGTCATGTGCGCCACCATCGCCTTCGGCATGGGCATCGATAAGCCGGACGTGCGCTTCGTCGCGCATACCGATCTGCCCAAATCGATGGAAGGGTATTACCAGGAAACCGGCCGCGCGGGGCGCGACGGCGAGCCTGCCGAAGCCTGGCTCTGCTATGGGCTCGGCGATGTCGTGCTGCTCAAGCAGATGATCGAACAGTCCGAAGCCGGCGAAGACCGCAAAACGCTCGAACGGTCCAAACTCGATCACCTGCTCGGCTACTGCGAATCCATGCAGTGCCGTCGTCAGGTCCTGCTGGCCGGGTTCGGGGAAACCTATCCCCAGCCCTGCGGCAACTGCGACAACTGCCTGCTGCCACCGGATGCCTGGGATGCCAGCGTTGCCGCCCAGAAGGCGCTGAGCTGCGTCTACCGCAGCGGGCAGCGCTTCGGTGTCGGCCATCTGATCGACATCCTGCGCGGCGGCGACAACGAGAAGGTGCGCCAGTTCGGACACACCGAATTGAGCACCTACGGCATCGGCAAGGATCTCGACGCCCGCAGCTGGCGCAGCGTGTTCCGCCAGCTGGTCGCCTCCAGCCTGCTCGAGGTGGACAGCAGCGCCTACGGTGGGCTGCGCCTGACCGATGGCAGCCGCGAGGTGCTCAAGGGCCAGCGCAAGGTCATGATGCGCCGCGAGACACCCAAGGCCGCCCGCGAGCGCGACCGCAGCGGCCAGCGCACCGGCCTGTCGGTGCTGCCGCAGGATCTGGCGCTGTTCAACGCGCTGCGTGGCCTGCGTGCCGAACTCGCGCGCGAGCAGAACGTGCCGGCCTTCGTGATCTTCCACGACAGCACCCTGCGCAATATCGCCGAACAGCGCCCCACCAGCGTCGACGCGCTGGGCCGGGTCGGTGGCATCGGCGGCACCAAGCTGGCCCGCTACGGCGACCGCCTGGTCGAGATCGTGCGCGAGGAAGGCTGATGCCCCGGCCTGTTCAGGCAGACCCGGCTCCAGAGTTGAACCCTGCGTTCAGCCACAGGTGCGGCCGCCAGGGTTTGGCAGTAAGGTGAGCCCCATGTCCGCCAGTGGCCTGCTCCTGCGAGTCGTCCTGATGCTCAGCCTGTTGCTCAACGGGCTGAATGTCGCCATGGCCGGTCCCATGGCGCTGGCCATGGCCGAACCGAGCCGAACCAGCACACCCGGCACGCCCTGCCATGGCGATGCACCGATGCCTGCCGCGCACCATCACGACGCCATGGCCACCGCCGATACCAGCGTCCAGGCCCCGCACGATGGCGATCATTGCAAGATCAAGGACTGCCTGCGCAGCTGTGCCCAGCAGCCCAGCCTGACCGTCCAGATCGCGTGGATCGCCACGCCGCCACCGTTGTCGCTGGCACCGATCCTGACCGCGCATCCGTCGCGGCCGATGCCCCCGCTGGACCGCATCACCCGCCCTCCGATCGCCTGATCCGCCGCGCTCTGCGAGCGCCTGCCTGATGCTCTGCGCGCATGCCCCGGTGTGCGTGCGTTGACGGCACTGCGTGTGCCATTCGAATCAGATCCGGAGTTGCAATGTCTTTCCCCAAAACACCCGGCACGGGCACCCCGCCCATGCCGTCGCGCCGCTTGTTCGTCCAGGGCGTGGCTGCCGGCGGCGTGGTCGCCGGCCTGGCCGCCACGGGTCTGAGCCCGCGTGCGTTCGCCGCCGCCGGCCCCGGCCTTGCCGGTGCCCCAAAGGTGCTCAGCAGCCATGATGTGCAGCTGAGCATCGGCGAATCGCTGGCCAATTTCACCGGCCGCACCCGCCCGGCGATCACCGTCAACGGCAGCCTGCCCGCACCGATCCTGCGCTGGCGCGAAGGCCAGACGGTCAACATCCGGGTCGCCAATACGCTGCAGGGCCACCCCACCTCCATCCACTGGCACGGTCTGCTGCTGCCGGCCAACATGGATGGCGTGCCCGGCCTGAGCTTCAACGGCATCGCCCCGGGCGAGGCCTACCAGTACCGCTTCACCCTCAAGCAGTCGGGCACGTACTGGTATCACAGCCATTCCCTGTTCCAGGAACAGGCCGGCCTGTACGGCGCGCTGATCATCGACCCGCTCGAACCGGCGCCGTATCACGTCGACCGCGAGCACGTGATCCTGCTCTCGGACTGGACCGACCTGGACCCCGGCGCGCTGTTCCGGCGCATGAAGAAGCTTGCCGAATACGACAACTACTACAAGCGCACCCTGCCCGACTTCCTCCGCGATGTCCGCAAGGACGGCTGGGCCGCGGCCACCGCCGACCGCGGCATGTGGGGCCGGATGCGGATGACGCCAACCGACATCTCCGACATCAACGCCCACACCTATACCTACCTGCTCAACGGCACCGCCCCGGCCGGCAACTGGACCGGGCTGTTCCGCAGCGGCGAGAAGGTGCTGCTGCGCTTCATCAACGGCGGCTCGATGACCTATTTCGACGTGCGCATCCCGGGCCTGAAGATGACCGTGGTCGCCGCCGATGGCCAGTACATCCACCCGGTCAGCATCGATGAATTCCGCATCGCCCCGGCCGAGACCTTCGATGTGATCGTCGAACCCAGCGGCCAGGACGCGTACACCATCTTCTGCCAGGACATGGGCCGCACCGGCTATGCCGCCGGCACGCTGGCGGTACGCCACGGCCTGCAGGCGCCGATCCCCGCGCGCGACCCGCGCCCGCTGTTGACCATGAGTGACATGGGCCACGACATGGGCCATGCCACCAACGGGATGGCGGGCCACGACATGAAGGGCATGGAAGGCGGCTGCGGTGCCAGCATGGGCCACGGTGCACACGGCACCGATCCCAAAGCGCCGCGTCACCCGGCCAGCGAGCAAGGCAATCCGCTGGTGGACATGCAGAGCATGGCCACCGAGCCCAAGCTGGAGGATCCTGGTATCGGCCTGCGCGACAACGGCCGCAACGTACTCACCTACGGCGCGATGCGCAGCCTGTTCGACGATCCCGATGGGCGCGATCCCGGCCGCGAGGTCGAGCTGCACCTGACCGGCCACATGGAAAAATTCAGCTGGTCCTTCGACGGCATCCCGTTCGCCAGCGCCGAACCGCTGCGCCTGAACTACGGAGAGCGCATGCGCATCGTGCTGGTCAACGACACCATGATGCAGCACCCGATCCATCTGCACGGCGTGTGGAGCGATCTGGAAAACGCGGACGGCGAGTTCCACCTGCGCAAGCACACCATCGACATGCCGCCCGGCACCCGCCGCACCTACCGCGTACGTGCCGACGCACTCGGCCGCTGGGCCTACCACTGCCACCTGCTGTACCACATGGAAGCGGGCATGATGCGCGAAGTGAGGATCGAAGAATGAGCCGCTCGCCTCTCACCGTGCTATCCGCACTGAGCGCCGGCCTGCTGCTGGCCTTGTCCGCACCGGCGTGGGCGCAGTCGCATGCCAGCCATGCCAGCCATGCCACGACACCGACCCCGACCGACGCGCCACCGGCAGATGACGGCAACGTCGATCACAGCCAGATGGATCATTCGAAGATGGGCCACGGCAGCGTCGACCACGCCCAGATGGACCATTCGACGATGGACCACGGCACGACCGATCACGGCGAGATGGACCATTCGAAGATGGACCACGCCGCGATGGGGCATGGCGTGCCGAAGGCGCCCGCGCCCACCGAACCGCTCGAACCGATTCCTGTCGTGACCGCCGCCGACCGCCTCGCCGCGTTCCCGCCGATCGACCACGGCGCGATGGAGCATGCGCCGGAGATCCACAGCATGCTGCTGGTCAACCGCCTCGAACACTGGGACGGTCAGCACGGTACCGGCCAGGCGTGGGAGGCCAGCGGCTGGGTCGGCGGCAACATCCACCGGCTGTGGCTGCGCAGCGAAGGCGAGCGCAGTGACGGCCGCACCGGATCGGCCGATCTGGAAGTGATGTACGGCCGCAGCGTGTCGCCGTGGTGGGACGTACTGGTCGGCGTGAAACAGGATTTCCGCCCGGCCGATTCACGCACCTGGGCGGCGTTCGGCATCCAGGGCTTGGCGCCGTACAAATTCGAGACCTCGGCCACGGCCTATGTCGGCGAAGGCGGCCAGGTCGCGGCCACGGTGGAAGTGGAGTACGAGCTGCTGCTGACCAACCGCCTGATCCTGCAGCCGCTGGTGGAAGCCCGTTTCTCGGCCAAGGACGAACCGGAGTATGGCAACGGTTCGGGACTCAACAAGGTCGAGGCCGGGCTGCGCCTGCGCTACGAGTTCAGCCGCCGCTTCGCGCCTTACATCGGCATCAGCCACGAGCGGCTGTTCGGCGATACCGCTGATTACCACGAGGCGGCCGGCGAGCGCGCGCGCGATACCCGCTGGGTGGCGGGCGTGCGGGTCTGGTTCTGATCCAGCCGCGATGACAGGTTCCGGGTACCGACGTACCCGGAACCACGGCCGACCCCAGGCGATGGCGTAAGCTGCCGGCCCCACCTGCCTGCCTTGCGCCATGATGTTGACCCTGCGCCGTGCCACCGTTGCCGATGCCGATGCGCTCTCGGCGATCGCCATCGCCACCTACACCGAAACCTTCGGCGATTCCTACCCGCCGCAGGACCTGCACGCGTTCCTGCACAGGCACTATTCGGTCGAGCCGCAGCGTCACGAACTCGCCGATCCACGCAACGCGGCGTGGCTGCTGGAAGACGGGGAACATGTGGTGGGTTATCTCGCCGCAGGGCCCAACAGCCTGCCGCATGCCGAGGCCAGCGAGGGCGATATCGAGCTCAAACGCCTCTACCTGCTCGCCAGTCACCAGCGTGGCGGCCACGGCGCGCGCCTGATGGACGCCTTCCTGGCGTGGCTCGATCAGCCACAGCGGCGCACGCTGTGGATCGGCGTGTGGTCCGAGAACCTGGGTGCGCAGCGCTTCTATGCGCGCTACGGCTGCAGCAAGGTCGGCGAATACGATTTCCCGGTCGGCAACAGCGTCGACCGGGAATTCATCCTGCGCCGCGCCTGAGCGCAGCGCAGGCGTGCATCAGAAGTCGAACAGATCCGACAGGAAGCTCTCTTTCTTTTTCTTGCGGTAGCCCTGCTGGTCACCGTACTGCTGCTGGCCCAGGTGGCGGGTATCACGGTGCTGCACGGCAGCCGGCGGCGGCGGTGCGGCCGCGCGCACCGGCGCGGGGGCGGCGGCACCGGCCGAGCGCTCGATGATCTTGTCCAGCTCGCCTCGGTCCAGCCACACGCCACGGCACTGCGGGCAGTAGTCGATCTCGATGCCTTGGCGCTCGGACATCTGCAGCGCTTGGGTCTTGCATACGGGGCATTGCATGGGCGGTAATCCAAGGGGCAAAGCCGCACTCTAGCCGGTCATACCTGACCGTGGTGCAACGCGGCCATGACCGATGGCCCCCCGACCTATGCCCCATGCTGCGGGTGTGGCAATCGCGAACAATCCACGCCGTCCCTGGATATGGAGCGTCCCATGCCGTCCCTCCGCCTGCCCACCTGGCTGGCCGCCTGCGTGGTGGTGCTGACCTTGGCCGTGTCGATCAATCTGCGCGACCTTGCCGCGTGGCTGGGCACGCCGATTCCGAAGCTGCCGATCCCCTATGGCGGCGCCATCCTCGACAACGGCCTGGGCGTGCTGCTGGTGCTGGCCGTGGCTGCGCTGCTGCTGCGCCCCGGGCAACGCCTGCACGCATTGCTCGGGTTGCGCTGGAATGGCTGGCAGGGCCCGGCACTGGCCCTGCTGGCGACCCTGCCGTGCTGGCTCGGCCTGTGGTGGCTGGGCGGGGTGAATCCCACCCAGGATGTCCTCGCACTGCTGATGCTCGGCGTGCTGTTCCCGTTCGCCGAGGAAATCATCTTCCGTGGCTTCGGCTTCATCTTCGCCCATCGCCAGCAGCGCTGGCCGTGGCTGGCCGCCGCGCTGGTGCAGGCGGTGATCTTCGGTGCGATCCACTGGTGGTCGTTCGGCGGCGGCGGGGGCATGGCGCTGCAGGTGTTCGCCATCACCGGCATCGGCGGGCTGGTATTCGCCTGGATCAACACCCTGGACGACTACACCCTGTGGAGCGGGCTGGCCCTGCACGTCTCGCTCAACCTGGCCTGGAACGTCTTCGTGATCAGCGAGGCCACCGCGGTCGGCTGGCCGGCGACAGTGCTGCGCCTGTCGGCAGCGGGGTTGGCGGTCGGGCTGGTGTGGGCCTGGCACCGTGGACGCCGGCGGTCGGCGGCCGTTGCCTGAGCGCCGTGGGCGCTACGGGCGGTACGATCCCGCCCTCGATTCACCCGGCATTTGGTCGCCGTCGACGGTCTCCTCACCGGCGGCCCGCGATACTTGCGCGCCCCTCTCCGGGGGTAAGCAGGAACCACGCTCCATGTTGTTGTCCAAGCACCATCCCGAACCGCGCGTGCTGTTGATCGAAGACACCGAAGACACCCGCGAACTGAGCCGCATGGCGCTGGAAAGCCAGGCCTGCGAAGTCGTGGCGGTCAGTTCCGCCGAAGCCGCGCTGGGCCTGCTGCAGGCCGGCGAGCGCTTCGATCTGGTGTTCACCGATGTCTGCCTGGGCGCGGTGAGTGGCATCGAGGCGGCGCATCGGGTCAAGCAGGAACAGCCCGGGCTGCCGGTGCTGGTCACCTCGGGCCTGGAGCCCTCCGTGGTGCTGCCTCAGCTCGGCCCGGGCATGCATTTCCTGCCCAAGCCTTACAGCATGAGCGAGCTGCTCGACGCGATCCGTGCCTGCTTCCAGCACCCGCTGGCGGCCTGCGCCTGAGGCGAGTCACCTGCGGCGCCCGGCGGCCGTCCGGGCGCGCAGCGCGGTGATCTTCATCCGGATTTCATGTCCGCGTGGCCATCGTCGTTGCCGGGAACGGGGGTCTCCCGCTTCCCATACGATGCGACGCGCTCCTTTTCCCTTCCGGAATCGACGACATGCTCTTCCGTATGCTGCTGGCCACGCCCCTGCTGTTGATGCTGCCGTTGGGAGACGCGCGCGCGGATGACTTCGTCACCTGCGAGAGCCGCGACAACCGCTATCAATCCTGCGCCCTGCCCCGCGCGGGCTACGTCACCCTGGACCGCAAACTGTCCGGTGCAGACTGCCGCCAGGGCCGCAACTGGGACTACGACCGCCGCGAGGTGTGGGTCGACGATGGCTGCCGCGCCTCGTTCCGGGTGCACGGCGGCAGCGACCGCGATGACCGCCGTGACGATGACAACCACGACGCCAAAGTCGCCGCCGGCGTGTTGATCGGCGCGGCGATTCTCGGCGCGTTGGCCCACAACGCCAACAAGGATGACGCGCGCTACGACGACGAAAACTACCAGGGCGCCCGCCACACGTCCTATGTGCCCGACTGGATGATCGGCGAGTTCGAGGGCTACAACCCGACCTTCAACGCCGACATCCGCATGCGCATCGACAGCGACGGCCGCATGAGCGCACAGACGCGTGGGCAGTCGCTGAACGGCTGGGTCAATGGCGGCCAGCTCAACGTCGGCAGCAGCGTGTTCGACATCAGCCAGAGCCGCGACGGCTTCGTCACCACCGAAGTGGGCGACCGGCAGAACGAGGTGCGCTACCGCCGCGTGCGCTGAGCAACGCGGCGGCGCCCGCCCCTACCTGGCAACCTGGCACTGCAGCGTGGTGCCGTAGAACTCCAGCGTGGTCTGGTCGTTGTGGGTCCGCAGGTCCACGCCTTCGCGCCCCCAGCGACCGCCGTTGTTTTCCTCGCGGGTGACCGGCACCGGGAACACGATGGCTTGGTCATTGCCCCAGCTGATCACGGCCGCAGTGGGATCGATGTCGTTGTAGAACACCGCCGTCACCGGCTTGCTGTTGTCATCGCAGCGGTACTCGACCTTGGCCGGCACCTGGATGCCGCCGGCGTTGAGGGTCAGCTCGACCAGACGCGTCTGGTAGGACTCCACCAGGCAACGGTGCGGGTCCACCGCGCGCGAACAGGCATCGCGACCCTTGATCCAGCCACGCTGCTCGGCCGCGATGTCCAGCTCGTCCGGGCTGGTCTGCACGCGCTTGTAGAGCGCGGCCAGCTGGCGGTCCAGCGCGGCCAGGCGGGCGTCGCCACACACCTGCTGCTCGGCCTCGGACTGCGCCTTGGCGCAATCGAACGACGGCGGCTGCAGGGTCGGGCTGGCGGTTGCGGTGGGCGCGCTGGCAGCGGGGGCCGACGTGGCCGGCGCGGCAGGCTCTGCCGGAGTCGCGGTATCGGACGGCGCCGGCTTGGAACAGGCCGCGAGCGCAAGCGCCCCCACACCCAGCAGGACGAAACGGTTCATGGCACCTCCAACAACGATCAACGAATGACTGGCTATTGTGCCCCCGTAAGCGATTCTGCGGTGTGCACAGGCAGACCACTCATGGCCCACGCCTGCATCTCCCAACCGCCATTCGAGGACAACCGATTGCCGGGCACCCGCAGGATGCCCCGGCGACGCATGCTGCGCACCGGGTTGCCGCCCTGCCCCGGGTCACCTACGCTCCATGCCCGAATCGATCCAAGGACCATGCCCCGGATGAGTGGCAGCCCGTTTTCTTCTCTCACGCGACGACTGGCATGGCCGGCGCGTGCGTCTGCACCGACACCGCTGGGCGCGGCCCTCCTCGTGATCTTGCTGGTCCCCTCACCCGCACGTGCCGATGACATACCGCCGCAGTTCATGGCGCAGTACGAAGCCACGCGCGACTACCTGCAACTGCTGCAGCAAGCCGACGCCGACAACGCACCGGAGCAGCTCGACAGCCCACGCGCCATGCAGCTGCTGGCGGCGGTGACCAACACGACCGACGTCCTGGCGCCGGACTACGCGACGGCGGACCTGAGTCTGCTGACCAACGCGTGTCAGTACGGCGTAACGCTGTCCACCCGGTTGATGCAGTTCGGGATGGGTGCGATGCCAGCCGCCGTGCTCCTCCATTCCGGCGAGCAGGCCCGCCAAGGCAACCGCAACGCCGAGCGCTTCCAGGCACAGCTGGGCCTGCTGCTACCGTACCTGCTGCAGTGCGGCGCACGGATGCAGCCACTGGTGGATACGTGGCTGACCGTTGCAACGCCCGCAGAGCTCGCCGGTTTGGGACCGGGCGGCACCGACACCCTTCGCCGCAATGCGCAACGCCAGTACCTGGAGATGCTGGAGGTGATGCGTGCCCAGCCGGCGGGCAGCACGCTGAAGCGGACCCTGGTCCGTGCGCTGGCAGAGACGGCGGCGCCTTACGCGCAGATGCTGCAGCTCGAGCAACGGCAGCCAGTGCGTGACGCGTTGAAAGACGCGCTGGAACAGGTGGGCCCAAGCGACGTTCCGCTCCTGCAGCAGGCCATTGCCGGGTTCAGCAGCGACCATTGCGGGACACTCTGCCAATCCTGATACATCGACGGCCGCAGCCTCCAACTCGGCGCCTGGGATGAAGGCACGTTGTGGACCAGCAGCGCCGTGGGTGGTCCCGCCCACGCGGTGTAGCACTTGGTCATGAGACTACCCTGACCCGATGCTCATCCCAGTGCGACCCTCGCGTAACAGCTGCAGGTCCACGCTGGGGTTGCGACATCACGTCGCCTTGGAGTCACACCCTGTCCAACATGCAGAACAACGAAAACAACGTCAAGAATGCTGCTGCTGCACAGAAAGGCCCGCAGTCCGAACAGGACCGCAAGGACGCGCAGGCCAAGCAGCAGAAGCAGGAACAGGACACCAAGAACGCCCCTGACGCAGGCAACAAGCCGCAGCAGAAGTAATTCGTCTGCCGCATGGTGGGGCTGCGCATCCGCGCAGCCCTCACATGCAGACGGCGACCACGTACAGTCGGCGCCCTCTGGCATCCTTCAACTTCCAGCGTCCTTCAATCGCTTGCATCCTTCACTACGAACTTCACTACGAAGCTCATTCGCGACGCTGGGCATGCGCGTGCTTCCTGGACGGTGTAGGTGACGGTGTGGGTGACTATGCATCCCGGCCCCGCAGGTCATCTACCTCCTGGCGCATGTCGTCCCAACCGAGCCGCGTCTCCAGCAGCATGCCGTTGAGCGTTCGTCGCGCATGTGCCGTCAGTGCGCCATCGCGCGCGGCAACTTCGAGTGCCCTCACCAGACGCGCTTCAGCTGCCTGGCTCTCACTGGCGTACTGGATGCCCGCATCCCCGAGTACGGTGCCCAACCTGCCGAAGCCGCCACGGAGGCTGCCGGCCAGGGTACGGTGGCGGGCGGGCTGACCGCCGGCGTCGCGCACCAGCCGCGTGACCCCATCGATGACCTGCATTTTCGCTGCGGCCATCCGCATCATCAGCGCGTTCAACTGCGGATCCTGCGTCCCGTCGTCGGCGACGGCTCTGGCGTAGATGTCGTGGCCGTCGCGCGCGATGCCGATGATCTGGTTGAGTTCGCGTATCGCGTGGCCGGATTGGACGGTACTCATCACACCGCTCCGTGGGATCGTGGCCCACTGTGGCCGGGTATGGCCTGATCGTGCGCGCGTCGTAGGGACGGTGGCGTGATGCGACTCCGGGACTTCCGGGGAACACGCGCATTGGCTACGATCGACCGGAGTCGATCGCACACACGATCCCGTCACCCTTGCCCCGTGCGGCACTGCGCCGGGTCGCAAGGAGGCTATATGGCAGGGATGAGAGGGATCGTGATCACGCTGGCGATGCTGGCCATGGCATCGCCGGAAGCATGCCGTGCCACACCGGCATTCGATCGAAGCGGCTGGCAGGCCGACCACGCGGCACTCAAGCAGATCCTGGCGCACGATTACGCGCACCTGGCCTGGGTCGCCTCGCCTCAGGGCGGCGTGGATCTACCCGCGCTGGATGCCTCCGCGCAGCGCGCACTGGCCGAAGCGCATACCGATGCGCAGGCGGCCCAGGCCCTTCGCACCTTCCTGGCCGGCTTCCATGACGGCCACCTCAGCCTGCTCGACCCGCTTGAACAGGCCCCCAGCTCCCCGGCGCCCGCTGCTGTGGACCCACGGGCCCTGGGCGCTGGCGCAGGCTGCGCATTGCTTGGCGTATCCGACGAGGGTCGCCACGAATTCAGCCTGCCGCTGGACACGCTGCCGGGTTACCACCCCTTGAACGATGTGGCCGACCCCATGCTGCGCGCCGGCACGCTGTCCTTGCCGGACGGGCACACGATCGGCCTGCTGCGGTTGCACGAGTTCGATGCGCTGCGCTATCCAGGCGTGTGCCACGCGCTGTGGCCACAGCTGCGGCAGGCCGACGCCACCGCGGAGATGCGCGGCACAGTGGGCCGCAGTTGGGTCGCTGCGATTGCCGCCAGCCTGCGGCGCTTCCAGCAGGACGGCGTGGACGCGGTACTGGTGGATGTGGGTGACAACCCGGGCGGTGACGACAGCGGCGACACCCTCGCGCGCCTGTTTACTTCGCAGCCGGTGGCCTCCGCCGTCCTGGAGGTCAGCCAGTCGGCGGCGGGCAAACCGTATCTGGACGAGCAGTACGAACGGCTCGACGACGCGCTGCGTCATCACCACCCCAACGCGGCCGCCCGCCGGCTGTTGAGCACGCAGCGCGCCGCCTTCCAGGCATCGCGGCAGGCGGTGGCCATGCCGCCCTGCGATCTGTCCTGGGCCTGGCACACGCAGCAGGCATGGGACGCCGCACCGTGCCGGCGCCTGGTCGCGGCGGGTACGTCCGGCGGTCCGCTGCCGAACCCTGCCGTGGACACCCTCGATGATTTCCTGATCGCCCACCGCCTGGACTGGGCACAGGATCTGCGCGGGCACTGGGGCGCATGGAATGGCCCGGTGTATGTGTTGACCAACGGAAAGACCGCGTCCTCGGCCGAAATGTTTGCCGCGCGCATGCAGGACAACCACATCGCCCGCATCGTCGGTACGCACAGCGGCGGCTATGGCTGTGGCTTCATGAGTGCAGACGCGCCGCCTGAACTCCCCCATTCGCACCTGCGCGTGCGCGTACCGAACTGCGTACGCCTGCGTGCCGACGGCAGCGACGAAGTTGCCGGCATCACCCCGGACCTGCCCGTCGTTCCGCGCAGCGGAGAAAGCGCCCGGGCACGGGCGCAGCGCGTGGTGGATACGCTCGCCAGCGACATCGGGATGCATTGAGCCCGGCCCCGGCGGCGCAGGGGTCACCCCTGGTGGGCCGCTACACTACGCACGCTGCAGGATCCGCAGCGTCTGGCACCGCCCGCCTCATGGAACGACGTTACTTCGCCACGCTGCTCGCCTTGATTCTCCATCAGATCGATGCCGCCTTCTGGCGTGAGTGGGAGATGTTCCTGCTGCCGGGTGGCGTGCAGGGCTTCCTGGTGTTCAATCTGATCGCCGTGGGCGTGGTGGTGCTCGGCTACCGCCATGTGGTGCTGCAGACCGGCAAGGCACGCGGTTTCGCGAGGCTCTGCGCGGCACTGGGCCTGGCCACCTTCATCATCCACCTCGGCTTCGCGCTGTATGGCCATCGCGCATTTCATCTGCCGGTGTCGATGGCGATCATTCTTGCCTGCCTGGTGTCGGCCTTGTGCCTGCTGCGCTCGCTGCGCAGTGCACCGCGGGCACGCGCGAGCGCTTGATCCGCATCGCGGCCGGGCATGCCCGTCGCCGCGGAATCCCGCGCGATGTCACTAGCGGCAGCGCCCCTTGCAGGCCGTTGCTGGCCCGTCATCCCTGCGCCGATACCAACGCCATCCGTGCTGCACCCCGGTCGCCACCCCAGCACCCCGGCAAAGGAAGCGGGGCCTGCAGCAGCGCCAACAGCAGCGTCATCGCGTCGGTCCGTGTCGACCGGGCGGCGGCGTTGCCGCCTGCGAAATGGCCACGTGCCGTGCTCAAGGTCAGTGCGGACAGCGTGCGCGCGTACGCGACGAACGGACATCAACCACTGCCTCAACGTGGGCCGGGGATCTTCGCGACGTGTTGCCCGATGCAGACAGCTGCTGCCTCGGCCGGCGGTTTCGGACACGCCCATTTCCGCGAATGAAAAAGGCGACCTCGCCGTCGCCTTAATCATGGATGCAATGGTGGGCCGTGATGGATTCGAACCATCGACCAAAAGATTAAAAGTCTAGTCCCAAGGCATGCCAAAACAAGCACATGCATCATTCTGAATTACGGACGCCGCTTGCGAAACCGCTGGATCGCAGCGCTGGGACTCGGCCAATTATGGACCTCCAGGGGCGCAGAAACCGCATCATTCGGCAACCTTCTCCCACCACTTCGACCGTCCCCTGCCCTTGCGCCTGGCCGACTCCTTCAACGAGGCAGCCGGATTTTCCTCTGGGGTTCAGGTGTCGCGCACCAGCAGCTGGCCGTGGTTCGGCCTCAGCTTGGTGGGATTCGGACGGTCGGCCAGGTCGGGCTTGTCTGGGGTGTCCATGCCCGCAGGACAAGCCGAGGCGTCTCAGAGGGTGCGACGGTGCCAGCGGGGCGCTGATCAGGCGCCCCAGCAGCGGGGCTGAGCTGCCTGCGGCTCCCGAATCCGGCGAACACAGATTTCCTACGTGGGACGCCCGGAGGTACAAGGCGAGTCCGGCTTGGTGTGGGGATCGGACGGCCGACCCGTCAACCTGCAGGCCGCACGAAGGCCCTGGCGAGCGGCAGGGGGTATGGCTCAGCCACTTGCGACCGATTCGTCCAGCTCCCAACTCAAAACGCTAACACACTAGGCTTCCCCCAGCTGGTCCGCGACCTAATGTCGGCCCCAGAGAGCTACAACCTATTTGCGGTCACGTAATTCTTCCCCAAACATGCATTTGGGGCGACTCTGTCAGCGCGCGACCAGGCGCGCAACTCCGCACGACTTACCGCCTTGCCCACTGAATCCATAGCGCACTACCAGGTCCGCAACCCTCATACAGGAGCACTCCGAGCATGCAAGGAAACTACATTCTTGAGCAATTCATCCTTGGACCTCACACTAAGATTTCAATCTCGAAGAATAGATATGACGCGCTGGCATCTGCCCGCAATACTCTGGTGGATGGCTTGGCCTTTGAACAACGGTACGAACTACTTCTAGGGAATTTCACGACATTAGAACTGGCACTCACAGAGATCTGTTTGCAGATAAAGATCATGCCTGAGCACGAGTACCAGAAGTCCTCGATACTGCTTGAGACAGCAAATCGCCACATGGTGAACCTTCTCACTTCCTTACGCGCTTACGCTGACCAAGTGGTTCAGGACTTCAGACATCTTCCACTTGAGACCTCCTTTGAAGAAGTTGCGAAGGTGCAGTTAAGTGATGCCTACGATCGAAGCCCTGACTACAGAATGATGTGCGCCTTGCGAAATCATGTGCAACACAAAGGCGCCGCGGTTCATGGGTACTCGTCTAATGATGCTGGCATTAGCGAGAGCGAATCATGGGCGACCAGGACGCAGTTCACCCTAAAGAAAGCAGCACTTCAAATGGATAAGAACTTCAAAAAGTCCGCCCTCCTGGGCCAGCCTGAGAAGATTGACATCCGTCGAATTGCGCGTGGAAGCGTCAGAGAAATCGGATCAGTTCACATCGCAACAAGGAGAACCATTGCGCCACTCATAGAAGCCGCTCGCACACTAATCGACGACGCGATCAACGAGTACAAAGAAGCAGGCAACGACTCTGCGATAGGACTTGGGATACGCCAGGACGGTGTAGAAGATTCAAAAATTCACCTTCTGCTTGACTGGGATGATGTACGCGTCCGCCTCGCGCAGAAGAACAGAGCCCCTCCCATGTTGTGGCCCAAGCGCCACCATGGCGAACCATCCACATCGGAAGTACTTCACCAAAGAGATTTAGCAGGGCTCACGCAAGCTCAAGCGGCAGCGTTGATATTCGTCTCAGAGCAACGGTGGGCTGACTATGAGACGGGACTTCCTATGCCGAAAGGCCTCTTCCTCCTATTTCAACTCCGGACCGGCAACCATCCCACGCACTCTCTTGCCGAAATCAGCTTGGAGGAGGAGTGATAGCCAACACCGAGTCGGAACTGTCCAATGGGCCTGCGACCAGTACCACGACAGCCCCAAGTTTAAGAATCTCGCCAAAGGAACCCGCGACGACTACAGCCAAGCCCGCGATGTGATACTCAGCTTTCCGACCTCCCTGGGCGTCAAGTTCGGGCAGCTGCAGGTGGCGCGACTCCGTCATTCCAACTTCCAGCGCCTTGTCGATCGCATCGAGGCTGACGGCACGCCGACAAAAGCGAACAAGGTGCTGCGTTACCCGCGCGTAGGGTTTCGTTGGGCGCTGAACAGGGGTCTTATTCCACACAACCCAGCACAAGGCCTTGAATCCGCACAGGAGAGAAAACGGCAGAGGCTACCGACGGATGCCGCTTATGACGCACTCTTGGCCTTCGCTCGCGAGCGGGGAACACGCGGCTCGCACACTGAGGGCTCCGTCCCGCCCTATCTATGGATCGTGATGGAGATCGGCTACCTGTGCAGGCTGCGCGGCGTCGAGACAATCACCCTGACCGACGCACACGCGCATGAAGAAGGCCTGCATACCAATCGACGGAAACGTAGTCGTGACAGCCCGGTCGAATGGTCGCCGCGCCTTAGGGCGACCTGGGAGGCGGCGATAGCGCTGCGCCAAACGGTTGTCGATCGCCACGCGCTGCCTGTGCAACTTCGCGCAGAGCACCGCGTCTTGATCCTTGCGCAACATGGCGAGCCCGTCCAGAAGTCCAGCCTGGATAGTGCATGGCAGCGATTCATTCAGTTGGCGCTTCGGGAGGGCGTCATTCGGGAAGATCAGCGCTTCGGCATCCACGACCTGAAGCGAAAGGGCGGCACTGACACGGAAGGTAATCGTGCTGAAAGGCAAGATGCCTTGGGCGTAAGCGACGCGATGATGAAGGTCTATGACAAAAGCGTGCCCCATGTAAGACCATCAGGCAAAACTACGTCCTAATCGTCCGCACTATCATGGGCCGCACAGAGGGGGGAGTATTAGAGACCATGGGCTTCGTCGGCCCCTCTGCCGTAACAAATTCTTGAGCCCCTGCCTTCGCTGCCGCACTTAGGTGATAGGCATCCACCAGCGCGAGACCGACGCTTTCCATTCGAAGCGTAAATGCCGCCTGCTGCTCTTCCTCGTCGCAATATACCCTCGTGGCAAAGTCCAGGTATTGGCGGTAAAACTCGACTTGGTCTGGATAGCCGTTTCGCATCGGGCTAGGAAGAACTTCGTGCTCGACGAGGGCAGTGAAAACGTACTCTACGTCAGGGCGATCAAGCTCTTCCATCGCTTGGATAGCGATTTCATCTTCCGCTGCCTGTGCCGCAAGTATCAAGACGCAGGAGTCAACATAGACGCGCGGCCTAGCGCTCATATTTCGCCCCGCTGCTCCCTAATTTCAGCAAGAAGCGAGGATGCAGGTCGCGCACCGCCAGCCTGAAGAATTTTCTTCCTAAGCTCGTGCAGCGACTTACCCATTGCTGTCTTGGGAACGAAAGCCCTTACCGCGCCCGGCGAGAACCTCTTTGTCTGCACCGTCTGCGAGCTGGCGGCAGTCCTCCACCCCAGCTGACCGGAAGAAGACGCCTGGTCTACGCTGATCGCGTGCGGCCCTCCAGAGAGCGCCAAAAACAGCGCGGGAATTGCAAAGGGCGCCGTGCCCCTCAACCCCGCGAGCGATACATAGCTTCCATTCATCAGTCGTACTCCGGCCTAAGAGAATTTAGGGTGTCTTCATTGATCATGCTGAAGAAGACCTCCTTGCTCACCGTGTGAAGCCTATCCAAGTGCTCTGCGGCCCGATTCCAAAAGTCCTCTGGACCGTCAATGATGGTATCAGTGTCTACCACCAATCCAGATCGACCGTCGCCTAGCGAGGCAGGTGAGGCAATCGTGTTGATGACTCTGACACCGTCCACTTTGCGATCGGCCCGGATCTCGACGGCATCAAACGTTGAAACGCCACCCAAACTCAATTCCGCTCGCAATTGACCAAACTGCCCCGTTTGGATGAGGTCTGTGTATCGCACTGAAACACGCGAGACCAGCTCAACAAGTTTCTTTTCGCGGCTCAGGTTGAAGACGTTCAACGCCGCCTCACGGAAAACAGCCCAACCGGGGTACGGATCCGGCATCGCCACGGCGAGGACGCGCGGCCCCACTGACACAAATATACGACCAACTCGCACACGAACGTGAGGCTGCTCTGCGAGGTCTCCTATTTCAATTCCTGCCGGAACGTGGCCAGCGGGCAGTTTGAGGACCTCGTCAACTGGACCCAGTCGATCCATCAGCAGACCCGGCAACAGGCCAACGATGTCAAAGCTGGACTTCTCGAAGCGGATTTCGCAAATCGCGTCAACGACTGGCTCTGCCCCCAACCTTCTCGGCAGTACCTTATCCACGTTGATCTCCACAGTTCAGTGGCCGAAGCATACCGAAAGGTATGACAAGAATGCAGCAAAATGCGCCCCAATTACGGAGCAAATTACGGAGAGCAGTAGGGAGCGGTGGAAAGCACGCTCTAAGGTATTGATTGCAATGGTGGGCCGTGATGGATTCGAACCATCGACCAAAAGATTAAAAGTCTTCTGCTCTACCAACTGAGCTAACGGCCCATTGCATCCCCGACGTGACGCCGGGGGTGCGCATTCTAACGCATCTTCGCGCTCATGCGTACCCGTCCCGCATCACACGTAGTGGGTCGGGTCCGGCACGCCGGCATCGGTGAAGCCCTGCGCGCGCAGGCGGCAGGCATCGCAGTGCCCGCAGGCGCGGCCCTGGTCGTCGGCGTTGTAGCAGGACACGGTCAGGCCGAAGTCCACGCCCAGGCGAACGCCTTCACGCACGATATCGGCCTTGCTCAGGAACTGCAGCGGCGCGTGGACCTGGATGCCCGCACCTTCCACGCCCGCCTTGGTGGCCAGGTTGGCCAGCGTCTGGAAGGCCTGGATGAATTCGGGGCGGCAATCCGGGTAACCGGAATAATCCACCGCGTTGACGCCGCAGAAGATGTCGTTGGCGCCCAGCACCTCGGCCCAGCCGAGTGCGACGGACAGCATGATGGTATTGCGCGCCGGCACGTAGGTGACCGGGATTCCCTCCCCGCCCGCTTCAGGAACGTCGATGTCATCGGTCAGGGCCGAGCCGCCGATGCTGCGCAGGTCGACATTGACGGTCTTGTGGGCGACCGCGCCCAGCGCGCTGGCGACGGCGGCGGCGGCGTCGAGTTCGGAGGTGTGGCGCTGGCCGTAGCGCACGCTCAGGGCGTGGACGGCAAAACCCTGCTCGCGGGCGATGGCAACGACGGCGGCGGAGTCCATGCCGCCGGACAGAAGGACGACTGCTTTTTTCATGGGGGTGTTTCCGGTGGTTTGCGGGGAACCAGCACGCTGTCCCGCGCCGGACGTCTTTACTGATGGTGAGGCCTGGTCGATGGCAAGCGCAGCGCCGTAGCGCTGCAGCCGCCGTTACCTCCCGGGTTCGTCATTCCACAACAGCTTGTGCAGCTGCATCTGGAATCGCACCGGCAGCCGATCAGCCACGATCCAGTCGGCCAGCTCGCGCGGGCTGACCTCGCTCTTGCTCGGCGAGAACAGCACCATGCTGCGCTCGTTGAGGCGATGCTCGCGGACCATGCCGCGGGCCCATTCGTAATCCTCACGGCTGCACAGGACGAACTTGATCTGGTCGCGCTTGGTCAGCAGCGGCAGGTTCTCCAGGCGGTTGCGGGCCATTTCGCCGGAGCCGGGGGTTTTCAGGTCGACCACGCGCGACACGCGCGGATCGACGGCGCTGACATCCAGCGCACCCGAGGTTTCCAGCGAGACGTCCAGGCCGGCATCGCAGAGCTTCTCCAGCAGCATCAGGCAGCGCTTCTGCGCGAGCGGCTCGCCACCGGTCACGCAGACGTGGTGAACGCCTTGGGCGAGCACCTCGTCCACGATCGCGTCGATGTCCCACCAGGTGCCGCCATGGAAGGCGTAGGCGGTATCGCAATAGGTGCAGCGCAACGGGCAGCCGGTCAGGCGCACGAACACGGTCGGCCAGCCGGCGGTATCGGCTTCGCCCTGCAGGGACAGGAAGATCTCGGTGATCTTCAGTCGCGGCAGCGGGGACTGCACGATCTCACTGGGGAGTGCGGCAGCAGCGGACAGGGTCGTGGTCATGGCGGTGATTCTTGGCGGACGGCTTCGGAAACGACAACAGCCGGGCATGGCCCGGCACGGAGGACCGGGCAGCGCCCGGTTGGCAATCCATCATTATACCGGGCCCGTCCGCAACAGCGGCCCGGGGCGGGTTCAGCGGATCTGTTGACCCAGCCGGATCGACTGCAGACGGTCCTGCGCGGTGCGCGCGGCGTCGGAGCCGGGATACGTGGACACGACCTGTTCGAGGGTCGCCTGGGCCTGGTCGACCTTGCCTTCGCCATACTGGGAAAGGCCGATCTTGAGCAGGCCACCGGACGCCTTGTCATGGGTCGGGTAGCGCGAGATGAGGTCGCGGAACTGCGCCTCAGCCAGCGGGAAATTACGGGTGGCGTAATAGCTTTCGCCCAACCAGTACAGCGCGTTGGGGGTATAGACGCCGTTGGGGTACAGCTCAAGGAAGCTCATGAACAGCTGCGCCGAGTCGTCGTACTTGCCGGCCTTGAGCGCATCGAAGGCGACATTGTAGGCGGTGCGTTCATCGCCACTGGCGGCCAGGCTGCCGGCATCGCCGTGCACGCTTGGCGGCCGCTCGGAAGCGGCCGTTGCCGGTTTCGGGGATGCAGCGGGGGCAGGCGCGGCTGCGGCCGGGGCGGCAGGAAGCACGGGGGCTCCACCTTCCAGGCGGTTCAGGCGGCTGTCCAGGTCCAGATACTGGTCCTTGGCGGACTGCTTGAGCTGGTCATTGTCGTGCTGCAGCTGCTCGACCTGCGACTGCAGGGCCTGCAACTGGGTACGCAGCTGATTCAGCTGATTGAGCATGTCCATGTTGGACTGGTTGTTGTTCGCCTGCTGCTCAAGCGCGCCGACGCGGTCGGCCAGACTCTGGCGCTGCGCATTGGCCGGTGCGGCAGCCACGAGGGCTGCCGCAACGATCATCGATAGAAATCGAAAGCGCATCTATTACTGAGCCGTGTACACGATCTCGACGCGACGGTTCTGCGACCAGCAGGACTCGCCCGACTCGGTGCAGACCGGACGCTCTTCACCGTAGGACACGACGGTCAGCTGCGAAGCCGAACCACCGTTGGCCTGCAGTGCCGAGGACACGCCGTTGCCACGACGCTCGCCCAGGGCCTGGTTGTAAGCGCGCGAACCGCGCTCATCGGTGTGGCCCTGCAGGGTCATGCGCGAGGACGGACGGTCACGCAGGTACTTGGCGTGGCACGCCATGATGGCCTGGAACTCCGGCTTGACGCTGTCCTGGTCCAGATCGAAGTAGACCACGCGCTGGCGCAGGCAGGAATCGGTATCCAGATCACCCGGACCGTACAGACCCGAGGTGGACGGGCCGGTCGGAGCGGTGGTGCTGCCGGTATCAACCGGGGCAGCCGGCACTTCCTTGACCTTCTTGGAACAACCGGCCAGGGCGGCCACGGACAACAGGGAGACAAGCAGAACGCGGGTGGTCTTGTTCATGGCGATACCTTTGAGGCTCCTAAAGCCGGATGAGGGATGAATACGGCGAAATCTTAACACTCTGTTAGCGCTTTGTACGGTATGGCGACCAAGAAGGCTCGCGAACATCACCGTCCGCCAGAACCAGCCGCTGGCGCACGCGCGCATCGGCCGAAACGGCGTACAACACTCCACGACCCCCCTCACGGGCGGCGTACAACACCATGCTCGCGTTGGGCGCGAAGCTCGGCGATTCATCCAGCGACCCTGGCGACAGCGTGTTCCAGCGGGCCGAGCCCGTGCTGCTGTCCATCATCGCGATCTTGTAGGTGTTGCCGCTGCCCTGGGCGACCACCAGCTTCTTGCCGTCGTAGGACAGGCTCGGGGTGGCGTTGTAGTTGCCCTGGAAGGTCACGCGCGACGCGCTGCCACCGCTGGAAGCCACCTGGTAGATCTGCGGGCGGCCGCCACGGTCGGAGGTGAAGTAGACGCTGCTGCCATCCGGGCTCCAGGTCGGCTCGGTATCGATGGCGAAGTGGTTGGTCAGCTGGGTCAGCTGCTTGCTGCCCAGGTCCATCACGTAGATTTCCGGGTTGCCGCTGCGCGACAGCGACAGGGCCAGGCGGCGGCCATCCGGCGAGAACGACGGGGCGCTGTTGATGCCGCGGAAGCTGGTGACCAGCTCACGGGCACCGCTGGAGATGTTCTGGATGTAGATCGCCGAGTTGCCGCGCTCGAAGCTCACATAGGCCAGCTTGTTGCCGTCCGGGCTCCAGCTCGGCGAGAGCAGCGGCTCGGCCGAGCGCACGATGGTCTGCGGGTTGAAGCCGTCCGAATCGGCCACCATCAGTGCATAACGCATGGCATCGCCCTTGCCGCTGGCGGTGACATAGGCAATGCGGGTCCAGAAGGCGCCGCGCACACCGGTGATCTTTTCATAGATGGCGTCGGCCATCTGGTGGGCGACATCGCGCATGGCGTTGCCACGGGCGGTCATCGCCAGGCCCAGCAGGCGCTCGCCCTTGGGCACGTCGTACAACTCGTACTCGACGCGGTAGGCGCCAGCGCCGGCGTCCATCACCCGGCCGACCACGATGTAGTTCTGCTTCAGCGCGCGCCAGGTGGCGAACTGGATCTCGCTGCCACGGGTCGGCTTTTCGACGATCTGGGCTTCCGGCAGATTGCGGAACTGGCCGGAACGGTCCAGGTCGGCACGCACCACGGCGGCCACATCGGTCTGCGGTGCACCGGCCGACCCCTGATACGGCATGGGGACGACGGTGATCGGCGTGGCGGAGGCATTGCCGCCAATGATGTCGATATCCAGCCCCTTCTGCTGCGCCATGGCAGCGAAGGGCAACAACAGGGCCGCAACAACGGCAAGCCAACGAGGCATTTTTTTCATGGAGCGCTCAATAGGGGGGAAACCAGAACGAGGGATAACAGGACCGCGGTGAACAGTTTCGCAATCATGAACCAAGGCCGTGTGAATTCCGAGTCACCGGGTGCACAAAACTCACACACCGTTAACCCCTCCAGGCGCCGCCGGCCTGCGCGGCGGCCGGTGGCGCGCGGCTGCCACGACCGCTGATCCGGCGGGATCAGCGGCCTGCCGGGTCAATCCTGGGCGGTGAACGTGAAGTTGATGGTGCGCGCGAACACCGATTCGAAGCCGCGGTACGGCAACGGCTGGGCATTCAACACGGCGGCCTCGATCGAACGGCGGCCTGCCTCGTCGAACGGGCAGCTGCCGCTGACCTTGGCCTGGATCACCTGCCCACCGGGAATCTGGGTGATCGAGACCTGGCAACGCTGGCCCAGCGGGACCGAATCCGGACGGGTCCACTGTGCCGAGACCTTCTGCTGGATGGCCGCCGCGTACTTGGCACTGAGATCGTCACTGGTGCCACCAGCACCGGCGGCCGGCTTGGCGGCACCGGTCGCCCCGGCGGTCGAGGCCGAGGCATTGGCCGCACGTGCGGCCGTGACCTGGCGCAGCTTCTGTTCGGCCAGCTTGGCTTCGTTCTCGGCCTGGGCCCGCTTGCGGCGGATTTCAGCGAGTTTCTTGTCGCGCTCGGCGTCGGCCTTGGCGTCGTTGGCCTTCTGTTCCTGCTCGGCCAGCTTCTTCTTCTCGGCTTCTTCCTGCTGCTTGGCCAGGCGCAGCTTCTGCTCGGCCTGTTCCTGGCGCTTGCGCTCGGTCAGGTCGATCTGTTCCTGGCGGCGCTTGGCTTCCTGCTCCTGCTTGGCCTTTTCCGCCGAGATCGCCAGCGCGTTGACCGCTTCCTGGTCGACCGTGTCGGGCTGGGCGATGCGCTCCTGCGCCTGCGACTGCTGCGGCGTCGGTGCGTCCTGCGGGCGCGGCTCGGGCAAGGGCTGCGGTGGCGGCACGGTGTCTTCCGGAATGGGCTCGGGCTCGGCGACCGGCTCGGGCAGGTCCGGCAGCGTTTCGGAGGCCCGCAGGGCCTGGCGGGCGGCCGAGGCTTCCGAGGCGGACAGCTGCAGGCTGGCCTCGATCGCCGGATCGCCGGCGGCCGCTTCGGTGGTGCGCTGCGGCGACCACAACCAGGCGGCGATGAAGATCAGGGCCAGCAGCAGGTGCACACCGAGCGCCAGCGCGATCGGCAGACCCCACTTCTCTTCAGGCTGACGCTGCGGTGGCAGGGCTTCAGCGTGCATCGGTCGCCAGGCCCACCTTTTCCACGTTGGCGCGCTTGATCACGTCCATGGCCGCGACCACCTTCTCATACGCCACAGCCTTGTCGGCGGCGACGATCACGCGCAGGTTCTTGTCCTGCGAAGAAAGCGCGGACAGCTGGGCCTGCAGCCGGGCCGCATCCATCGGTTCCGGATCCTTGGCCTCGGGCAGCTTCAGGCTGAGCTGGCCATCAAGGCGGACGGACACGATCACCGGATCCTGCTTGCTCTCCAGCGCCTTGGCCTGGGAGGTCGGCAGATCCACTTCAAAGCTCAGCGTGAGCAGCGGCGCGGTCACCATGAAGATGATGAGCAGCACCAGCATGACGTCGATGTACGGCACGACGTTGATTTCGGATTTGAGCTTTCGGCGCTTGCGGCGGCCAATGGCTGCGGTCATGGCAGGACTCCTGTGCTGGGCGCTTACTCGTCGCCCGCGGTCTGACGCTGCAGGATCGAGCTGAACTCTTCTGCGAAGGTTTCAAAGCGCACCGACATGCGCTCCACGCGGGTGGTGAAGCGGTTGTA
Organism: Stenotrophomonas sp. TWI809; assembly: GCF_039673205.1. NCBI lineage: Bacteria > Pseudomonadati > Pseudomonadota > Gammaproteobacteria > Lysobacterales > Lysobacteraceae > Stenotrophomonas > Stenotrophomonas sp. TWI809. Next base: position 143,563 of record NZ_JBDJLE010000010.1, read on the forward strand.
GGCCCATACCGCCGGGATCGCCACGAACAGGCCGATCGCGGTGGCGAACAGGGCTTCGGAGATACCCGGGGCGACCGAGGCGATGCCGGCCTGTTCGCCGCTGTTGATCATGTCGTGCATGGTCACCATGATGCCGAACACGGTGCCGACCAGGCCCACGTACGGGGCGGTCGAGCCGATGTTGGCCAGCAGCTCCAGGCTGCGCTCCATCTGGTCCACTTCACGGGTGTAGGTGGTGCGCATGGCGCGCTGGGCGCCCTCAAGCTGGGCACGGCCATCCAGGCGACGCTTGTCGCGCAGGCGCGTGAACTCGCGGAAGCCCGATTCGAAGATCGCTTCCAGGCCGCCGACCTGGCGGTTGCGGTCGGTCGCCGAGCTGTACAGCTTGCCCAGGTCCGCACCGGACCAGAAGCGGCTTTCGAACTCGTCGGCGGCGCGGTTGGCGGCGTTGAACACGCGTGCCTTGCGGAAGATGATCACCCAGCTGATGAACGAGCCGGCCAACAGCAGCAGCACGATGATCTTCACCGGGATGCTGGCCTTGATCATCAGGTCCAGGTAATTGATGCCACCGCCATGCGCGGCTTGGGCGACAGTCTGCGCCGCGGCGCTGGTGACTTCCTGCGGCAGCGCTTCGGTCACCGTGGCCTGCAGGGCCAGGAGCATTGCGATCATCCGTTGTTCCTCAGTATGCGGATTCTGGAAATTCGAGGTGTTTCAGCGCGGCATGCAGTGCATCGTCCATGCCACGCGGTTTGAAGGTGGTTGCATCCAGCGCGGCGATCTTCACCTGCGCGGTCAGCAGTGTTTCCCCGCCCCGGCACACGGCCTGCGCGAATACCATGCTGGCGCGCTTGCACTGCACCAGCGTGGCGGTGACATCCAGCGCATCATCCAGGCGCGCCGGTTTGAGGAAATCCATGGTCATGCTGCGCACCGCGAACACCAGGCCGTGGTCGCAGCGCATCCGCTCCTGACCATACCCCAATGCGCGCATCCATTCCGTGCGCGCCCGTTCCATGAAGGCCACGTAGCGGGCGTGGTACACCACCCCGCCAGCGTCGGTATCTTCCCAGTAAATGCGTGTCGGCCAACTGAATCGGGGCTCAACCCGGGGCTCAACCGACATCCGGGACCTCCGCGAACAGGTCCGCCGGGGGGTTCTTCGGCTTCAGCCCCATGTGCCGGTAGGCCTTGTGCGTGCACATGCGCCCCCGCGCGGTGCGGATCAGGAAGCCCTGCTGGATCAGGTACGGCTCGACCACGTCTTCCAGCGTGCCACGTTCTTCGGACAGCGCCGCCGCCAGCGACTCGATGCCGACCGGGCCACCATCAAAGTAATCGACCATGGTCCGCAGCAGGCGCCGATCCAGCTCGTCGAAGCCCTCCGGATCGACCTTGAGCATCTGCATCGCGGCCTGGGCCACGTCCTGATCGATGTGGCCGGCCGCCTTCACCTGGGCGAAGTCGCGCACGCGGCGCAGCAGCCGGTTGGCGATACGCGGGGTGCCGCGCGAGCGCCGTGCGATCTCGGCCGCGCCTTCGGCGGTGCAGTCGATGTTGAGGATGCTGGCCGAACGCCGGACGATCTTCGTCAGCTCTTCCGGGGTGTAGAACTCCAGCCGGTGCACGATGCCGAAGCGGTCGCGCAGCGGCGCGGTCAGCAGGCCTGCCCGGGTGGTCGCACCAATCAGGGTGAACGGCGGCAGATCGATCTTGATCGAGCGGGCCGCAGGGCCCTCACCGATCATGATGTCGATCTGGAAATCTTCCATCGCCGGGTACAGCACTTCCTCCACGACCGGCGAAAGGCGGTGGATTTCATCGATGAACAGCACATCGTGCGGCTGCAGATTGGTCAGCAGCGCGGCCAGGTCACCGGCCTTTTCGATCACCGGGCCGGAGGTGACGCGCAGCGCGACCCCCAGCTCGTTGGCGATCACATGGCTCAGGGTGGTCTTGCCCAGTCCCGGCGGCCCGAAGATCAGCACGTGGTCGAGTGCGTCGCCACGGGCCTTGGTCGCCTCGATGTAGATCGACAGCTGCTCGCGCACTGGCGCCTGGCCGAGGTAATCGGCCATGCGCTTGGGGCGGATGCTGGCGTCGGTGCCCTCGTCTTCGCGGGTGGCACCGGCGGCGATAATGCGGTCGTCGGTCATCCCGCGATTATGCGGCAAAAAGGGGCGTGATCCGCGCCCCGGTAGTGCCGGCCGCTGGCCGGCTCCGCACGATGCAGGAGTCATGGGGAGCCGGCC
>NZ_JBDJLE010000011.1:0-128771 GCF_039673205.1 Stenotrophomonas sp. TWI809
ATCGGCGGTCTTGGTGGGGGTTGAACGGCCTTGGGGCGTGTGCCGCCCAAGGGTCGGCCCCTACCGGGGCAATCGGTGTGCCGACCAACGGTCGGCACGTGCCGAGGCCGGGACGGCGGCGGTGCCGCCGCCCCGCGCGCTTATTTCGGCTGGTAACGCACGCTCAGTCGATACTCGCGGCCAGGCTGGTTGTACCAGGCGACGGTTTCGTACTCGCGGTCGAAGACGTTGCTGACCCGGCCCAGTACGGACCAATCGCGGGTCAGGGCGTATTCCAGGCGCAGGTCCACGGTGCCGTAGCCCCCCAGACGCACCGTGTTCGCTGCATCGTCGTAACGCTTGCCGGCGCCGTTGACGGTGAGGCCGGCGCGGACATCACCCACGCGGCGATCGACGTCCAGGCGTGCGGTGTTCTGTGCGCGGCGGGCCAGCCAGTTGTCGAACTGTGCGCTCCCGTCGGTGCGGTTGCGCGGGTCGGTGTGGCTGAGCTGTGCGTTGAGGTCGAACCCGGCGACGGTGATCGCACCGGTCAACTCGGCGCCGCGGATGCGGGCTTTCTCGACCTGCGACATCATGAAGGTGGTCGCGTCATAAGTGATCAGGTCATCGATGCGCGTTTCGTATACGTCCAGGCCCCAGCGCCAGCCATCACCCTGCTGGGCGATGCCGATGTTGGCGCTCTTGGATTTCTCCGGATCCAGGGTCGGCACGCCGCTCCACGGGTCGTAAAGGTCGCTGAAGGTCGGGGCCTTGAACGCGGTGCCGTAGCTGGCGTTGAGGCGGAACCCGCGGCCCAGCTCCAGGCCCCAGCCGAGGCTGCCGGTGGTGTGGTTGCCAAACTGTTCGTTGTCGTCGTTGCGCACGCTGGCCTGCAGGTGGTGCGCGCCGAAACGGCCCTGGTACTGCACGAACACGCCGGTGTTGTCGCGGCTGTCGACCAGGTAGCCGGCGCTGCTGCCGTCCAGGTTGTCCTGGCTCCAGTCCACACCGGCGCTCAGCAGCTGGCCGTCAGCGATGCCGATGTCGGCCTGCACCGAGGCACTGTCGCGGTGGGTCTGTGCATTGCCCAGCCAGGTATCACCGTTGAAGTTGTCCGATTCGTTGTCGGCGCGGCCGACGTTGACCGTCAGGTTGAAGCGCTCGCCCGGCGTGTAGCGCAGCTTGCCGCCGAGTACCTGCTGCAGCGTTTCGGAGTAGTTGTAGTAGCCGTCGTAATGGTTCTCGCCTTCGGCGCGCAGTGCGGTGCCTTCCAGGCTCAACGTGTCCGTCAACGCATAGCCGCCGCGCAGGCTCATGGACAGGTTGCGGTAGCCATCGCGGTCGGGCTCGTCGGCGCCGCAGCCAGCGAAGGGCGACACCGAGCCACGGCAGGCGTTGATGCCATCGGTGTGCTGGTAGGCGATGTCGGTGCCGAACCAGCCACGCTCACCGCTGCCGCCGAAGCCACCGCTGGCCTCGCGCAGGCCGTTGCTGCCACCGCCGAGCTGCAGGTGCGGCGCGAACTGGCCGGCGTTGCGGCGGGTGAAGATCTGGATCACGCCACCGATCGCATCGGCGCCGTACAGGCTGGACTGCGGGCCACGCACGATCTCGATGCGCTCGATCTGCGCCAGCGGCAGGTCCTGGATCATGGCCAGGCCGAGGTCGCCGGTGTTGATGCGCACGCCATCGACCAGCACCAGGGTGTGGGCCGAGTTGGTGCCGCGCAGGAACAGCGAGCTCTGCTTGCCCAGGCCGCCGCTGTTGTTGAGGTTGATGCCGGCACGGCCGCGCAGCAGGTCCTGCAGCGACGGCGCCTGGCTGCGCTCGATCTCGGCGCGGTCGATCACCTGCGCCGGGGAGATGCTGTCCTGCAGGGCGATCGGGGTACGCGTGGCGGTGACCAGCACCTGGTCCAGCGCGGTGGCCTCGTCCTGTGCGGAGGCCACCAGGGGCAGGGCCGACAGCACGGCCAGGGAAAGAACGCGGGTTTGCAGCTTCATCGATGACTCCATGCACCGCGCACGCCCGCGCGGCAAGGGGTGGGGATGATCGCGCTGCAGGGAGGTTCGACGGTGGGCGGGCGCGCGCAGGCGCCTGCTTGCCGCCGCCATGCCCGCCGCATCGCAACCAGTCGTCTTCCAGGCCGGTCTCCGGGCTCGCGGGCCGATGGGGTGCCATCGTGCCAGGCGCCTTCCCATGCCGGAGCACAGTGGCGTGTTGCCTGGTGTTTCCACGCTTACCGTTGCGGGGGCAGCGCCGGAGTGGCGGCGTGGCACAGGGCCTGACGCGTCACCGGCTTCCCGTTTCAACCTGGCGGCATTGCAGCCCCGGGTCACCTGAAAGTGGGCGCAGTCTAAGCCATCGGCCGGGCCCATGGAGCGCACCGGTTAGAATGCGCCTCGCTTTTTCGATGTGATCTCCATGACCCCAACGTGGTTGCAGCACCCCGGCACCGACGCCCGTGACCCGCACTGGCCGGCCGCAGCGGGCAGCAGACGGGGCCGGGCATGATCCTCGATCTGATCCGCCACGCCAGTACCGGCCGCGACGATCATCTTGATGGCCGCACTGATCCAGCACTCCACGAGGGCGCGACCGACGCCCTGTGCGCGCGCTACGCCGGGCTGCCCTGGCAGCGTGTGCTGTCCTCGCCACGGCAGCGGGCGCTGTTGAGCGCCGTGGCATTGGCCTTGCCCCACGCGGTGGACGTGGAGGTCGATGAGGAATGGGAAGAACTGGATTTCGGCGACTGGGATGGGCTCGCGCTGGAGGCGCTGCCGATGGATGCGCTGTCAGCCTTCCATCTGGACCCGCATGCCAATCCACCGCCGCATGGCGAAAGCTGGGGCCACTTCGAACGCCGCATCGCGCGCGGCCTGCATCGGTTGCTGGATGAGCCCGAGCCGGTCCCGACCCTGATCGTCAGCCATGGCGGACCGCTGCGGATGGTGCTGTCGCAGGTGTGCGGCCTGCCGATGGCGATGTGCTGGGCGCTGCGCATCGATCACGGCACGCGACTGCGCCTGCGCGTGGAGCGCGAGGACGACCGGCTGTGGGGCGAACTGCTGGAGCTGCAGCAGGTATGAGGCGCGCGGCTACCGACGGTGCGTGGGTAGCCGTGGATCAGCGGTTGTCGTCGTCGATCTCGAACGGCGGCGCTTCATCGCCCTCATCATCGCGATGCTCCACGGTGCGGTCGTAGACCGGACCGGAGGCAGGCGGCGCCTTCTTCAGCGGCTGGTCGGCGATGATCGCTTCGTACTCGGCCACCAGCACGGTGCGGCGCGCTTCCGGCAGTTCCTGCCAATGGCAGTCCTGCAGGGCACCTTCCAGCGAGTAGAGCAGGTTCAAGCTGGGTTTGAAGCCGGCGCGGCGCACCTTGACGAAGGCACCGACCGCACCGACCGCCACCAGGTCTTCCGGCGTACGCAGACCGACCTGGCGCAGCCATGCTGCGCTCTTCGGGCCGATGTTGCGCAGCTTGGCGGCACTCATCCCAGTGCCTCGACGAACACCGCGGCGATGGCTTCCAGCCCGGCCTGGTCCTCGGCATCGAAGCGCGCCAGCGAGGGGCTGTCCAGATCGAACACGCCGACCAGGTCACCGTTGTGGACCAGCGGCACGACCAGTTCCGAGCGCGAGGCCGAGTCGCACGCGATGTGACCCGGGAACGCATCGACGTCTTCGATGCGCTGGGTCACGCGCTGCGAAGCCGCGGCGCCACACACACCCTTGTCGAGTGGAATGCGCACGCAGGCGGGCAGGCCCTGGAACGGGCCGACGACCAGCTCCTTGCCATCGAAGAAGTAGAAGCCGACCCAGTTCAGGTGCGGCAGGGCGTGGTAGACCAGCGCCGACAGGTTGGCCGCATTGGCGATGCGGTCGCGCTCGCCGTGCACCAGGGCGCGGGCCTGGGCCAGCAGCTGGCCGTACTGTTCCGGCTTGCTGCCGGTGAGCGTGGAGGTATCGAACATGGCCGCAGTCTACCAAGCGCGGCGGTTGGTTGCCCCCGGGGCCGGCGGAACGCAGCGGACCGCGCCGCAGCGCTGCCGGGACGGCGGATAATGGCGCGTTTCCGCTCCCGGTCGTCTCCATGTCCCTGCCTGCGCCGCGCCCTGCCGCCCTGTTCGTCACCGGTACCGACACCGGCATCGGCAAGACCTTCAGCAGCTGTGTACTGCTGCATGCCCTGCGCCGCCACGGCGGCACCGCAGTGGGCATGAAGCCGGTCGCCAGTGGCTGCGAGCGCACGCCCGAGGGCCTGCGCAACGAGGATGCCACGGCCCTGCGGGCCGCCAGCAGGCCGATGCCCGCGTATGACGACCTCAACCCGTTCGCGCTCGAGCAGCCACTGGCCCCGGAGATCGCCGCGGCAGAGGCTGGCGTGCAACTGTCGCTGGCGCCGATCGAGGCCGCCTTCGCGCGCCTGCGCGCCAGCGCGGACACGGTGGTGGTCGAGGGCGTCGGTGGCTGGCTGGCGCCGCTGTCGGCCACGCTGGACCAGAGTGATCTGGTGGACGCGCTGGCGCTGCCGGTGGTGATGGTGGTCGGGCTGCGGCTGGGCTGCCTCAACCATGCGCGGCTGACCGCCGAGGCGATCGCCGCCCGTGGCGCGCGCTGCATCGGCTGGATCGCCAATGAGGTGGACCCGGGCATGGCGCGCCGCGACGAGAACGTCGCACTGCTCACCGCGCGGCTGCCGATGCCGTGCTGGGGGCGCCTGCCGTATGCGCCGGGTGCGGACCCGGCCCGCCTGGCGGACCGGCTGGTGTTCTGAGCGTCAGCTGCCTGCGCGCACCTGCAGCGCGCTGGCGAGCCGGCCGACCGTGGCAATCGCGCCGGCGAAGCGCTCGTCCAGTTCCTGGCAGCACGACAGGCGCAGGCAATGCCGGTAGCGGGCACCGCGCGAGTACACCTGGCCGGGCATGAACACCACGCCCTCGGCCAAGGCCTGCTCGAACAGCTCCCCGGCATCGATCGCGGGGGGCAGCTCCACCCACAGAAGGAACCCACCGGTCGGCTGGGTGGCCGACGTGCCGGGCGGGAAGTGCTGCGCGATCAGGCCACGCACGTGGCTGACCTGGTCGCTGTAGAGCCGACGCAACCCCCGCAGATGATGCTCGTAGTTGCCGGCCTCCAGGAACGCGGCAACCGCGTCCCCGAGCAGGCGTGATTCGGCGCCGGAAGAATGAAACTTCAGCAGCTGGATATCGGCAGCGAAGCGGCCACCGTCGAGCCAGCCGATGCGGTAGTCCGGTGCGAGCGTTTTGGAGAAGCCGCTGCAGACCATGATCCAGCCATCGCGGTCAAAGCTCTTGGCCAACGGCTCCAGGGGCTCCTTGAACTGCAGTTCGGCGTAGACCGCGTCTTCGATCAACGGCACCTGGTAATGGTTCACCAGCTCGGCCAGGCGCTGCTTGTTCGGCACGGGCATGCTGCCGCCGAGTGGATTGTGCACGGTCGGCATGGCCATGATCGCGGCGATGCCGCCGGCGGCGAGCAGCGCTTCCAGTGCCTCCAGATCGAGGCCGTCCCTCGGATGGGTGGGCAGCTCGATCGCGCGCAGGCCCAGGCTGCGCAGCAGCGGGTAGATGTTGAAATACGAGGGCGCTTCGATCGCGACTGCATCGCCGGGTTGGGTCACCACGCGCAGCGCCAGCTGCAGGGCTTCCATCGCGCCATGGGTGAGCACCAGCCGGTCGGTGGTGGTGTGCAGCCCCAGCCGTGGCCCTCGCTGCACGATCTGCGTCAACAGCCGTGCCGCACCGTTGGGACGTGCGTAGGTCTCCACCGTGGTGGCAGCCCGGCGCAGTACCTGCGCGGTGATGCGGGCGAGCTGCGCACCGGGATAGAAGCGCTTGCCGCGCGGCCCGGCGAAGGCCAGGTCGACGATGCCCGGTTGCTGCTGTGCGGCCAGCACGCGCGCCATCATCGCCTGCTGTGCCGGTGCGGTGGGCGGAGACGGCGCCTGCCGCAGCGACTGCGTCGGTTCGGGCAGACGCGGGCTGACCACGAAGCCGGCCTTGGGCCGCGGCAGCACCAGCCCGGCATCCTCCAGCTGCCGATACGCGGCGATCACCGTGTTGAGGCTGAGGCTGCGCTGTGTCGCCAGGCCGCGCAGCGACGGCAGCCGGGTGCCGACCGGCAAGCGCCCACTGCGGATCGCGTCGGCCATTTCATCGGCCAGGGACTGGTAGAGGTTGGTCGCCATCGGCATCTGCATCCACGGGTATCTGTAACCGTGCGGATGCCAGTCATCTGCATCTGTATCCGCCTCGGGACGCAGCCTACCATGGGCGTGACGACTTCCCTCGCGCACGGCAGAGCGGTGTGTGCCGTGCGTCTTTTCTTCTGGTTCGCCGCGTGATCAGCGCGCCGAAATGGAGGTGCTCACCAGGCGCGGCTGCTCGCGGTACAGCGCCGGATACTGCTGCTTCAGCGCGGCCACCTTGGGCAGGTCGTTGATCCGGATATACAGCGATTCCGGATGCAGCGTGAGGTAGTTCTGGTGATAGCCCTCGGCGGCGAAGAACGGCTTGCCACCCTCGACCTGGGTCACCACCGGCGCGGCGTAGGTCCTGGCCTGCTGCAGCTGGGCGATGTAGGCGCGGGTGGCATCGCGCTGCGCGGCGTCGTCGGCATAGACCGCCGAGCGGTACTGGGTGCCGCGGTCCGGGCCCTGCCGGTTGAGCTGGGTCGGATCATGCGCCACCGAGAAGAACACCTGCATCAGCTGGCCATAGCTGACCTGGGCCGGATCGTAGGTGACCTGTACCGCCTCGGCATGGCCGGTACCACCGCCGCCGACGCGCGGGTAGGTGGCGTTCGCCGCACTGCCGCCGATGTAGCCGGAGAGCGCATTGTCCACGCCCTTGATGTGCTGGAACACGCCCTGCACGCCCCAGAAGCAGCCACCGGCGAAGACCACCTGTGCCCGCTTCACACCGGGTTGGCGCAGGTCCGCCTTGCCGGTGGGTGGTGGCATCGCCACGGCTGTGGTGGCTGCGGCGGCGAGCGCCGGTCGATCCAGACCCAGCACCACGCTGGCGGTGAGTGCCGCGATGGCGACAGCGATGCCGCCTGCAACGAGTTTGTCGACTGCGATCTTCATGCGATGGCTCCTCACCCAAACGTAAAGGCGTAGGCGCGCACGCCCGGATCGAGGAACTCGATCTCGAAGGTGCGCTCCTGCACGGCGCCGGACTGGCGGATCAGCTGATACAGACGGTTTTCATCCACGCGGCCGTCGCCGTCGGCGGAGATGTCTCCACCGGCTGCTGCGCCCGGCGCCTGACCGTCGATGCGCACGCGGAACCGGACCGGCTTGCCGTCCTCGCCCGGCGCCAGCACCAGGTGCAGGTCACGTGCATGGAAGCGGAACGCGACACGACCGCCGCGCGTCTCCAGCCGGGCGTCTTCGTTGCCCACGGTCCAGCGTCCAGCCAAGGCCCACTGGTTGTGTTGAAGCGTGGCAGGCACCGTGTAGTCGGCAGGCTGGTCCTGGCGCTGACCACCGGGCGAGGCGAAGTTCTCGGCACGCGCATGGCCGAGGTAGGTCTCCGGCGATTTGAGGTTGTCCATGTCGGCCTGGCGCGCCACGCCGTCCAGCGTCATCGCTACCGGAGCATCGTCACCGGGCAGGGTGTTGCCCGCCTCGCGCAGCAGCTGGCGGATGATCTGCTCGGACTGCGCATAGTTGCCCTCGCCGAAGTGATGCGCGCGGATCCGGCCCTGCGCATCGATGAAGTAGTGCGCCGGCCAATACCTGTTGTTGAAGCCGCGCCAGATGGCGAAGTCGTTGTCGATCGCGACCGGGTAGGTGACCTTCAGGTCCTTCACCGCCCGCTGCACATTGGCCAGATTGCGCTCGAAGGCGAACTCCGGCGCATGCACACCGATCACCACCAGGCCGTGATCGCGATAGCGCTCGGCCCACTCACGCACGCAGGGCATCGCGCGCAGGCAGTTGATGCAGGAGTAGGTCCAGAAGTCGACCAGTACCACCTTGCCGCGCAACGCCTGCGCATCCAGCGGCGGGCTGTTGAGCCAGCCGGTCGCACCGGCCAGCGAGGGCAGGGTGCCTTCCACCGGCAGCGGCTGCCCGGGGGCACCGGCGGTGCTCATCATCGCCGCACCGGCGGCGGGTTGCTGTGCTGGCAGCACATCGAGCAGGCCCTGTTCCAGCTTGGCGGTGCTGACCGTGGACAGCCGGGTCAGCACGCCGGTATCCCACCCCATCGCGATGGCGACCACCGCCAGCAGCGCCGCGATGCCGAGCCCGCGGCGCACCCACTCGCCCACGCCAAGACGGCGCTTGAGCGCGGCGAACACGCGCCCGCCGATCCAGATCGCCAGCGCCAGCGAGGTGGCCGCGCCCAGTGCATAGGCGAGCAACAGCCCGCTGGTGCCGACACTGGCGCCCTGCAACGCCGCGCCGGTGAGGATCAGGCCGAGGATCGGCCCCGCGCACGGTGCCCACAGCAGGCCGGTGGCGATGCCGATCAGCAGCGAGGTACCCACGCCCCCCCGGCCCGCGTCACTGGCCGCATCGGCCGAGGCGCTCAGCCGCGCCCCCAGCCGCTGGAACGGCGACAGCAGGCGGTCGGCCAGCGCCGGCCACAGCAGCGCCAGCGCGAACACCGCCATCACCACCAGTGCGATCCAGCGCCCGATCTGGTTGGCCTGCGCTACCCATTGGCTGCTCACCGCCGCCAGGCTGGCGACCACGGCGAACATCAACGCCATGCCGATCAGCAGCGGCAGGCCACTGCGCAGGAACGGGCGGTCCGAACGCGCGAACACGAACGGCAGCACCGGCAGGATGCAGGGGCTGAGGATGGTGAGCACGCCACCGAGGTAGGCCAGCACGAGCAGAAGCATGGAGAGGTCCTTCTATGACGCAGGGGAGTGCGGCGCTCAGGCCGCGACGAAAGTCATGGCCACGCCGTTCATGCAGTAGCGCAGCCCGGTGGGGCGCGGGCCGTCATCGAAGACGTGGCCGAGATGACCGCCGCAGCGCCGGCAATGCGCCTCGACACGGACCATGCCCAGAGTGGTGTCGCGGTCTTCGCCGACGGCATCGTGCAGCGGCGCCCAGAAGCTGGGCCAGCCGGTGCCGCTGTCGAACTTGGTGGAGGAGGAGAACAATGGCAGCGCGCAGCCGGCACAGCTGAAGGTGCCTCGCCGATGCTCCTTGTTGAGTGGGCTGCTGAACGGCCGCTCGGTGCTCTGCCGCCGCAACACGCTGTACTGGGCAGGCGTGAGCTGTTCGCGCCACTGCGCATCGCTGCGCATGACCTCGAACTGGCGCGCAGGCGCGGCGGGGGCTGCCGGGGCGGGCCCGCTGCAGGCGGTCAGTCCGAACAGGCCGGCCGCGGCAGCCATGCCACCCATTCCAAGCACATTGCGACGTGTGTAACGCATGGCCGATCTCCGGGCACGGGGACGATGCGGCCATGCTGCGCCCGGCCCGGTCAACGAATCCTCACGCAGGGTTAAATTTTCCGTGACACATTCAGGTCGCGATCCGTCGACAATGCCGCCATGCCCTCCTGCCGCCCCCTGAGCCGATGAGCAGTGCCAAGCGCGTCCTGATCGTCGAAGACGATGTCCACATCGCCAACCTGCTGCGCATGCACCTGCGCGATGAAGGCTATGAGGTCACCCATGCCGCCACCGGCGACGAGGGCCTGGCCCTGCTGGAGGCGCAGCCGTGGAGCGCGCTGGTGCTGGACCTGATGCTGCCCGGTGTGGACGGCCTGGAGATCTGCAAGCGCGCCCGTGCGATGACGCGCTACACGCCGATCATCATCACCAGTGCGCGCGCCAGTGAAGTGCACCGCATTCTCGGCCTGGAGCTGGGCGCAGACGATTACCTGGCCAAGCCCTTCTCGATGCTGGAACTGGTGGCACGCGTGAAAGCGCTGCTGCGCCGGGTGGAAGCGATGGCCCAGAACGCACGCATCGATGCCGGTGAGATCGTGGTGGCCGGGCTGCGCATCGACCCGGTCGCCCGCACGGCGCTGGTGGAGGGACGACCGCTGGAATTGACTCCGCGCGAGTTCGACCTGCTGTACTTCTTCGCCCGTCATCCCGGCCAGGTGTATTCGCGCATGGACCTGCTCAACCAGGTGTGGGGCTACCAGCACGACGGCTACGAGCACACCGTCAACACCCACATCAACCGGCTGCGCAACAAGATCGAGCGCGACGCGGCCAACCCGCAACGCATCCAGACGGTGTGGGGGCGCGGTTACAAACTGGTCGATGCCAACGAGGGCGCAGGCGCATGATCCGGCTCACGCTGTCGCAACGCTTGTCCGCCGTGTTCTTCGCGCTGCTGTTGCTCTGCGGAGGCGCGCTGTTGTGGATCCAGATGCGCAGCACTGCCGTGCATGAGCAGGAAACCGTGCAGCGCCTGTCGCGCGGGCTGGCCGAGCACATCGCGCGCAGTGGTGAGCTGATGGATGGCCGCGGCATGCGCAATGGTGAAGTGCGCGCCCTGTTCGGCAAGCTGATGGCGGTCAACCCGAGCGTGGAGGTGTATCTGCTCGATGACCAGGGCCGCATCCTTGGCCATGACGCACCGGACGGTCACCTCAAACGCAGCCGTGTCGATCTGGCGCCTGTGCAGGCGCTGCTGCGCGACGAGCCGTTGCCGATCCTCGGCGATGACCCACGCAGTGCGACCGGCCACAAGGTGTTCAACGCAGCGCCGCTGTGGGTGCAGGGCAGGCAGGCCGGGTACATCTACGTGGTGCTGGTCGGCGAGCAGCGCGAAGCACTCGCCGCGAATATCGCGGCCAACAGTACGCTGCGCACCACGTTGTGGTCGCTGGCGATCGTGGCGGTCGTCGGCTTGCTGGCTGGCCTGGTCGCGTTCCGCTGGGTGACCCGCCCGCTGCGCCAGCTGACCCGGCGCATCCAGTCCTTCGATGTGGATAGTGCCACCCCGGATGCCGCACCGCCCCCGGCGCCGCTGCGCCCCGGCGAGCGCGACGAGCTGACCATCCTGCAGCACAGCTTCGGCCACATGGCCCAGCGCCTGGGCGAGCAGTGGCAACAGCTGCGCCAGCAGGATCTGCAGCGGCGCGAGCTGGTCGCCAACATCTCCCACGACCTGCGCACACCGTTGTCGTCGCTGCACGGGTATCTGGAAACGCTGGCACTCAAAGACGCCACGCTCAGTGCCGACGAACGCCAGCGTTACCTGTCCATTGCCCTGTCGCAGAGTCACAAGGTCGGGCGCCTGGCCCAGGCGCTGTTCGAGCTGGCCCGGCTGGAGCACGGCGGGGTGGTGCTCGACCGCCAGGCCTTCTCGCTGCCGGATCTGATCCAGGATGTGTTCCAGAAGTTCGAGCTGGCAGCCGAGTCACGCCGGCAGACGCTCGGGGCCGACATCCCGCCCGGCGTGCCGCCGGTGGTCGCGGATCTGGCGTTGATCGAGCGGGTGCTGACCAACCTGCTGGACAACGCCATCCGCCATACGCCGGAAGGTGGCCGTATCACCGTGACCCTGCGCGCGGCCGAGGGCGAGGTGCAGATCAGCGTGGCCGACACGGGCCCCGGCATCGCCCCCGAACGGCGCGACACCCTGTTCACCGCGATGCCGGCACTGGGCAGCCAACGACCGGACAGCGGCGGGCTGGGCCTGTTGATCGTGCATCGCATCCTGCAGCTGCATGGGCGCGAGATCCGCCTGCTGGAGAGTCGCGACGGGGCGCTGTTCGTGTTCTCGCTGCCGGCCACGCGGTAACGCCGGACAAAAAAAAGACCCGACAGAGGGAGGGTTCTGTCGGGTCTGGGATTGCGTGGGGGGAGGGACCCACGCAAATTCGATGTTGTCCGGCTCAGCCGCGCGTCTTGCCTGCGCTGGGCGTGGCGGCCGCGAACGGCTGCCGGGCGAGTTCGCCGAAGGCTTCGGAGGCCTTCAGCCCCAGGCCGGCCACTTCCTGGCTGGCGCTGGTCCAACGGGCGAGGTTGTCACGTGCCAGTTGCGCGCCTTTGGGCAGCAGCGACTGCAGCGTGCCCGCATCCTGTGACTGCACGATTTCACCGAAGAACCCGCTGGTGGCGGTGATGTTCTTCTCCAGCGTCTTCAACTGCACCCCGAACATGCTTTCGGCATTTTCCAGCGCGAGCCGGTTGGCACGCGTGGCCGTGGCGGCCAGCTGGCGGGTGTAGTCGCTGAAGGAATCGGTGAACGCGGACGCCATGGTCAGGACGGCTCGAGAACGTTGATGCAATGCAGCATACGCCGAAAATATTGCATTGCAACATTCCATCGCCAGTGGTGGCCCGGTTTTAGTTGAACCGGTTTCCAATCAATGGGTTGCGCAGGCTTGCGGGCGATGATGATGGGGTGGGAGCCGACCAACGGTCGGCTCTACCGCGCGCTGCCGGGTCAGCCGCGGTAGCGGCAGCCGGAGGTGCAGGTTTCGTGCACGGTGACTTCGCTCAGCTCGGGCAGGGCCGGCTTGAGTTCGCCCCAGATCCACATCGCCAGGCGCTCGCTGGTCGGGTTCTCCAGGCCGGGGATGTCGTTGAGGTAGTGGTGGTCCAGACGGTCGTAGATCGGCTGGAAAGCGGCTTTGACGTCGCCGAAATCCATGATCCAGCCGGTCTGCTCGCCGGGCTCGCCTTCCACTTTGAGTTCCACCCGGAAGGAGTGGCCGTGCAGGCGCGCGCACTTGTGGCCCGGCGGCACGTTGGGGAGGTGGTGAGCGGCCTCGAGGGTAAAGACTTTGAAGATTTCCATGGCCGCATTGTAGCGGTGGGCTGGGGTTCCAGTAGGGGTCGGGCGTTAATTGTTGCTAACGAAAACATTTCCATCCGGATGAAGAGATGTTAGTTTCTCTTATATCCGTATGAAGAGATGTTATTGGCCGCGGTTCAGCCAGGCATGGACTACTGCGGAACTTGTCGTCCACCACCCCACTGAAGTTCATGCCCAAGCACACTCTTCTTGTAGCGGCGCTGTCCGTCGCTCTGGCAACGCCTTTGACCGCGTTTGCCGACGCCGCCCCCGATGCCGCCGCCGCCGGCGACAGCAAGACCCTTGCCGCCGTGCGGGTCACCGGGTCCAACATCAAGCGCACCGATACCGAGTCGGCCAACCCGGTGCAGGTGATCGAGCGCCAGCAGCTGGAGGAAACCGGCAAGGCCACCGTCGCCGACCTGCTGCGCTCGATCTCGGCCAACACCGGCAACGCCGCCAACGAAACCACCAACAACGGCTGGGCCTCCGGTTCGGCGGGCATCGGCCTGCGCGGCCTGTCGCAGAAGAACACGCTGGTGCTGCTCAACGGCCGGCGCCTGGCCAACTATGGCTTCCCGGCCGGCGGCCTGTCGGACACCTTCGTCAATCTCAACGCGCTGCCGCTGGTTGCGGTGGAGCGCATCGAAGTGCTCAAGGACGGCGCCTCGGCCGTGTACGGTTCGGATGCCGTGGCCGGTGTGGTCAACATCATCACCCGGCAGAATTTCGAAGGTGCCGAACTCGGTGGCAGCCTCGGCACCGCCGACCAGGGCGGGCTGGACGAGCAGAACCTGAAGTTCATCGGCGGCATCGGTGATCTGGACACGGACGGCTACAACATCCTGGTCAGCCTGGAAGGCTACAACCGCGAGCGCCTGGACCAGGACCAGCGCGACCTGACCAAGTCCGGCATCTACACCGACAAGCCCGGCGGCCGCTGGAACGGCTGGTCGGCCAAGGGCGCGCGCTATCTGGTCAATGGCACCTCGGTGCCGATGCTCGATGCCAGCGGCAACTGCCCGGACGGCACCACGCTGGTCGCCAGCGCACCGATCGACGGCCTGGCCGGCAACACCTGCGGCTTCAACCAGGCGCCGTACACCACGCTGATCCCCTCGACCAAGCGCTACCAGGCCTACGTCAACGGCACCTTCCGGGTGAACGACAACGTCGAAGCATTCGGCGAAGTGCTCTACAGCGACATCAAGGGTGTCTCCTGGTTCGGCAGCAGCCCGTTCTTCACCCTGGAAAGCGGCCGCTTCGCGCTCAACGCCGATACCGGCCTGGCCGAACCGGTGTCGTCCAATCTGCCCGCCAGCAGCCCGTACAACCCGTATGGTCGCGCGGTGCCGATCGAGTACACCTTCTTCAACCTCGGCGCGACCATCAAGGCCAACCGCTCTCAGGCTTACCGCGGCCTGGTCGGGCTGCGCGGCAGCCTGCAGAACTGGGATTGGGAAGTGGGCGCGTTCGGCGCACGCAGCAGCGAGCGCGAGACCGTCTCCGGCGGCTTCGCCAACCGTTATGCACTGGCCGATGCGCTGGCCTCCGGCAGCTACAACCTGCTCAATCCATCGGCGACCTCGCAGGACGTACTCAACGCGATCAACATCAGCACGCTGCGCCCGGCCGAGTCGGTGCTGCAGGGCGTGGATGCCAAGATCTCCGGGGCGATCGGCCACACCTGGGCCGGTGAGATCGGGTTCGCCGCCGGTGCCGAATGGCGCCGCGAGAAGCTCGACTCCAACAACCCGTGGCAGATCGATGCGGGCCTGCAGATCCGCCCGGCGATTGCCGAGGTGCATGGTGAGCGCAAGGTCACCGCGGCCTATGCCGAAGTCAACGTGCCGCTGGCCGAGCGTCTGGAACTGCAGGCGGCTGCGCGCGCCGATCACTACAGCGATTTCGGCGATGCGTTCTCGCCCAAGCTGAGCCTGCGCTGGCAGCCGTGGGACATCCTGCTGGTACGCGCCGCCGCCTCCAAGGGCTTCCGCGCGCCGTCGCTGTCGGAGAACTCCAACAGCACCAGCATCGCCTACGGCAGCGTGATCGATCCGCGCGACCCGGACGTGCCGGGCTCGCGCCAGAACCCGACCTTCTTCACCGTCGGCAACAACGATCTCAAGCCGGAGCGTACCAAGAGCTTCAATGCCGGCATCGTGCTCTCGCCGTGGTCCAACACCAGCCTGAGCGTGGATTACTACCGCATCGAGCTGGAAAACCTGGTGGGCACCAACAACACCCAGACCCTGGTCACCGACAACGTGCCGGGTGCGGTCAGCCGCGATGAGCGCGGCAAGCTGCTGGCGGTGTTCAACCGCTACCAGAACCTGAGCGAGCTGAAGACCTCCGGTTTCGACGTCGAGCTGCGTCAGCGCTTCCCGACCGCGCGTGCCGGCGACTTCGGCCTGAGCACCGCCTTCACCCACGTGCGCGACTACAGCCGCCCCACCGTGGTCGGTGGTCCGCTGGTGGATTACGCCGGCAGCAACCTCGGCGCCACCCTGCCCAAGAACAAGGCCACCACCACCTTCGATTGGAGCTACGGCGACTTCCGCACCGCGCTGACCTGGTACTACACCAGTGGCTATGACCAGAAGGCCAGCGCCGCGGCCACTGCCGTGCAGGATCGGGTGGATGCGTACAACCAGTTCGATCTGTACCTGGGCTACACCGGTATCGACAAGCTGACCCTGTACGCGAAGATCCAGAACCTGGCCGATGAGGAGCCGCCGTACGACGCCTCCTTCCCGGGCATCCGCGCGCCGTACGACTTCAGTCAGTACGACCTGCGCGGTCGCTACTTCACGGTCGGCTTCGACTACCGCTTCTGACCTCATCCAGCGCACCGGAGCGTGCGTATCCACAGGGCCGGAAGGAACCGGCCCGTCTTTCGGGGAATCGCTGTGTCTTTGCAACGTCGTCTGCTGTCTCCCATCGCCTGGTTGGCGCTGGTGCTGTCTGTGTTCGCTGCGCCTGCGTCCGCGCAGAGCGCGTACTTCTTCCCGGGCAGTGGTGATTTTGATCCGGCCGTGCCCACGCCCCAGCAGTTTCTCGGCTATGAGATCGGCAGCCGTTACACGCGGCACGATCAGCTGGTGGCCTACTTCAACGAACTGGCCAGGCACTCGGACAAGATCAAGGTGGAAGAGATCGGCCGCAGCTACGAGGGCCGCCCGCTGCTGATCGCCACGGTGACCTCGGCGCAGAACCTGCAGAACCTGGATACGCTGCGCCGCCAGCACGTCACCCTGGCCGATCCGGCGCAGCCGCTCTCGGCCGCCGGCAACAGCCCGGTGGTGGTGTGGCTGGGTTACAGCGTGCACGGCAATGAAACCTCCAGCGGTGAAGCGGCGATGCTGACCGCCTACTACCTGGTCGCCAACCGCAGCGCGGAGACGGCGCAGTGGCTGCAGCAGGCGGTGGTGCTGTTCGACCCGGCGCAGAACCCGGATGGGCGCGACCGCGCGGCAAGCTGGCACAACGCCTATGCCTCCTCGCCTGCCTCGGCCGATCCGGCCGACAAGGAACATGTCGAACCGTTCCCGCAGGGCCGCACCAATCACTACTTCACCGATCTCAACCGCGACTGGCTGGCGCTGACCCAGCAGGACACGCGGCCGAAGATCGCCTATTTCCACCAGTGGTATCCCAACGTCCAGATCGATTTCCACGAGATGGGCAAGGACAGCACCTATTACTTCGAACCGTCGCCGGCGAGCATGCACAGCCCGCTGATTCCGGCGGCGTCGTATGACTTCAACAAGACCCTGGCCAAGTACCACGCCCAATCGCTGGATGCACTGGGCTCGCTGTATTACACCGGGGAGAACTTCGACAACTTCTCGCCGGTGTATGGCTCGACCTACCCGGACTTCCACGGTGCGGTCGGCGTGACCGTGGAGCAGGCCAGCTCGCGCGGCCGCGTGCAGGAATCGGTCAACGGCCTGCTGACCTTCGGCTTCACCATCCGCAACCAGGTGGCGACCGGACTGGGCACGGTGCGCGGCGCAGTGACCGAACGCGACGGGCTGCTGAAGCTGCAGAAGGACTTCTTCCAGTCCGCGCTGAAGCAGGCCAACCAGCAGCCGGTGAAGTCCTTCGTGTTCGGCGACCCAGCCGACCCGGGCCTGACCCAGCGGCTGCTGGATCTGCTGCTGCAACACCAGATCACGGTGCAGGCGTTGAGCGCCCCGATCACCGTCGATGGGCTGCGCTTCGAGCCGGGCAGCGCGTACGTCGTCCAGGCCGCGCAGCCGCAGTTCCGCCTCGTGCATTCGATCTTCGCCGACACCCCGCCGATCAAGGGCGATGTGTTCTACGGCAGCACCTCCTATGCGATCGCGCCGGCCTACGGTATCGCCTTCGCCGCAAGCCGCAGCCGGATTGCCGGTGGCGAGCGCGTGGCCAGCGTACCGGCCGCCAACGGTGGCGTGGTTGGCGGCCAGGCGGGCTACGCCTACGTATTCGATTGGCGCGATTACAACGCCAGCCGCGCGCTGTATGCGCTGCAGGCCAAGGGCGTGGTGACCCGCGCAGCCTTCCAGCCGTTCACCGCGGCCACCGTGCAGGGCGAGCAGTCATTCGGCTATGGCAGCGTGGTGGTGCCGGTCGCGGGCCAGCCGCTGGCCGGTGCCGAGCTGCTTGCCGCGGTCGATGCGGTCGCACGCAGCAGTGGCGTGCACATCCAGGCGCTGTCCAGCGGGCAGAGCCGCGGTGGCATCGATCTGGGCAGTGACAGCGTCAAGGCACTGCGCAAGCCGGCGGTGGCGCTGGTGATGGGCGAGGGCGTCAGCGCCACCGAGATCGGCTCGGCGTGGTTCCTGCTGGATCAGCACCTGCAGTTGCCGGCCAGCAAGATCGACCCGGCCCAGTTGGGCAAGATCACCCTGGACCGCTACACCACCATTGTCCTGGCCGGCGGTACCTATGCCGGCGTGGACGCCACCGCCGTGGCGGCGCTCAAGCGCTGGATCAATGCCGGTGGCTCGCTGATCACCTACGGCACGGCCGCGCGCTGGGCGATCGAGCAGAAGCTCAGCGACGAAGTGCTGGGGCCGGAGGAGAAGGCGCCGGACGCAGCGCGGCGCGCGTTCGGTGACCAGCGCGACATCGCGGCGATCGAGCGGGTGAGCGGCAACATCCTCAGCGCGGACGTGGACAACACCCATCCGCTGGGCTTCGGCGTACCGCGTCGGCAGCTGGCGGTGAACAAGGAAAACGGCCTGAGCTTCCAGCCCAGCCGCAACCCGTTCTCTACCGTGGTGCGCATCGACGAGGCGCCGAAGGTCAACGGGTACCTTTCCGAGCGAAACCGCAGCCGCGTCGCCGGTGCCGCGTGGCTGGTGGTCTCGCCGCAGGGGCAGGGCAATGTGGTGCTGTTCGCCGATGATCCGGCGCACCGCAAGTACTGGCATGGCACCGAGCGCCTGCTGTTGAACGCGATCTTCTTCGGCAACCAGCTCAACCCGACCAAGCCGCGCGGCTGACACGCCCACGGGTAGTGCCGGCCGCCGGCCGGCTCCCGCCCCCCCCCCCCACGCACACAGCCGACTCCCCGTCGGCTGTGTTCATTCCGCCCCATCACAGCCCCTGTGAAAATCCCGTATTGCGAATCATTCGCAATACGAATAGGATGGCGCCCGCTCACGCTGGACATGAGCGTCACCGGTACCGTCGCGCCGATCCACGCCAACCCCTCCCGGGTTGCGCATCCGCGTCCTGGAACCGTCACCGTCCTTTCTCCAGGGAACCACCATGAAGATCGTCCCGCTCACCGCTGCCCTGATGGCCCTGGTGCTGGCCCCGGCCGTCCTCGCGCAGCCGGCCAGCAAGACCGCCACCGCCTCGCCGACCGCCGCCGCCTTCCTCGCACAGTTCGCCACCAACGGCACCGACAGCGTCAGCTGGGCCCAGTTCGAGGCCTTCCGCAAACAGCGTTACGCCCAGACCGACCGCAACCACGACGGTCATGTCGACGAACAGGAATACGTCGACGAGTACCTGCAGCGCTTCGACGTGCGTCTGGCCGACGCACGCGCCGGCCACCTGCGCCAGACCGACACCCGCTTCAAAGCGTTGGACCGCGACAACAACGGTGCGATCAGCCCTGCCGAGTACGATGCCGCCGGCGAACGTACCTGGGCCAGCTATGAAACATCCCAGAACGCCACGCAGGAGACGGCCGCGGCGTCTTCGCGCGATCCGTTGAAGATGCCGACCTCGCATACCGCCAACGGCATGCTGGAACTGTACGACCGCAACAAGGACGGCGCGGTCGATCGCGCAGAGTTTGATGCAGTGCGTGCAGCGAGCTTCGCCGCCACCGATACCGACGGCGACGGCACGCTGTCGCTGGCCGAGTACACCGCCGAGTTTGACGGCCGCCTGGACCACCAGCGCCAGCGTGTCCGTGCCGATGCCGAGCGCCAGGCCCGCGTGCGCTTCGCCTCGCTGGACAAGGACGCCGATGGCCACATGACGTTCGCCGAGTACCAGCTCTCGGGCAAGCGCATGTTCGACCGTGCCGACAGCAACGGTGATGGCGTCGTCGATGCGCGCGATCCGGAGCCGGTCGCCGGCGCGCACTCGGCCAACGGCAACCGCTAGCGGCCCGGACGTGCCGTGCACGTCCCACGTATCAGCCAACGATGATTCCGGCGCGCGATTCCCCGCGCGTCCTTGTGCCTCCCAGCCCCGCTCGATCCACTGATCGCCGCAGCCAGGAACGGCCCGCCGCCAACCGCGGCGTTCACGCCATTCCCTACCTCTCCTGCGGAGCTTGATCATGAAGTCGTCCCTCACCCTGCTGGCCATGGCGGTTGCCGCCGGCCTGTCCGTCACCGTGCACGCTGAAACCGTCAACGATGCCAGCACGCTCGATACCGTGCGTGTGCAGGCTGAGCGCGCCAAGAAAACGCGCTCGGCCAACCAGAACGTCACCGTGCTCACTTCGGCCGATCTCGACAGCGAGATGGCCAATACGATGGAAGAGGCGATCCGCTACATCCCCGGTGTCAGCATCGTGGACATGGGCCGTTTCGGCGATAACGGCTTCAACATCCGTGGTCTGGAAAGCGACCGCGTGGCGATCACCGTCGATGGCCTGAGCCTGGGCGAATCGGTGGAAACCGCACGTTCCTATGAGTTCTTCCGCGGTGGCCGCGGCGATGTGGACATCGATACGCTCAAGAGCCTGGCCGTGATCAAGGGCGCCGATTCGATCAGCGCCGGCAGCGGCGCACTGGGCGGCGCGGTGGTGTTCACCACCAAGGACCCGGCCGACTATCTCAAGGCGAGCGGCAACGATACCCACCTTGGATTCAAGGCGGGGTACTCTGGCGCCAATGACGAAACCATGGGCACGCTGACCGTCGCCAACCGCACCGGCATCGTTGAGTCGATGCTGGTCTACACCCGTCGCGAAGGCCATGAATCCGAGTCGTGGTACGACACCACCAACGATCGCATCGGGGTCGGTCGCCGTACCCCCGATCCGGTCGACAGCACCCGCGACAACCTGCTCGGCAAGCTCGACCTGCAGCTCGACGAGGCCAATACGCTGGGCTTTCTGTACGAGCGTGGCCGCGCCACCAACGACGTGGACAACCTGTCGCGTGTCTATGCACCGGGCTACCTGTCGCGCAAAGGCCATGACACCAACGACCGTGACCGCTACGGGGTGAACTACCAGTGGCGGGCCGACAACGCGCTGTTCGATACCCTGGATGCGCAGGTGGACCGGCAGGTCACCGACAGCCGTGGCATCACCACCATTGTGGCCGGCAGCGGCTGCCCGGGCGGCGCCACGCCGTGCCTGCGCAGCGAGAACCGCTCCACCAAGCAGACCCTGGACCGTGCCGCGGCCGACTTCAGCAAGGTGTTTGCCACCGCAGGCGCACGCCACGACGTGGTCTACGGCCTGGCCTGGCAGCAGCGCGACATTGATTTCACTGCCGTCGACACGCGCTGGAATGCCGCTGGTGCCGTGGCCTCGGTGGAGATCGATCCGCGCCAGGTGCCCAAGACCGACGTCACCGCCTGGAACCTGTACCTGCGCGACAGCGTGCAGCTGCTCGACGAACGCCTGACCCTCAGCGCGGGAGCGCGCTACGACCGTTACGATTACGCGCCGCAGGTGGATGCCACCTTCGTGGACCGCACCGGCACCGTGCGTGATGTGAGCTTCGCCTCGCCGAGCTGGCAGCTGGGCGCGGAATACCGCTTCCTGCCCGATCACGCGCTGTGGGCCCAGGTGGGTCGTGGCTTCCGTGCGCCCACTGTGGCGGACATGTACTCGCCGACCAGCGCCACCCAGGTGATCAACGCGCAGAACGGCCAGCCGCTGCTGCTCAACGACACCGTGTCCAATCCGGACCTGGAGGCGGAAAAGAGCCTGAACCTCGAGTTCGGCTACCGCTGGAGCACGGACCGCGCGCAGCTGGGCCTGTCGGTGTTCCGCGACCGCTACGAGAACTTCATCGAGTACACCAACCTGGTCCAGTCGGTACCAGGTGGTTTCCGCACGACGGCGACCGGTCCGGTGCTGTACTCGCGCAACTACACGATGCCGACCAACGCGGGCGAAGTGACGGTCAAGGGCGTGGAGCTCGAGGGCCGCTTGCAGATCAGTGATGCGTGGTCCTCGCGACTGGCCGCGTCCTACAGCAAAGGCGAGAAGCGCAATGGCGATCCGCTGGAGAGCATCGTGCCGGCCAGCGCCGTGCTCGGCGTGCGCTATGCCCCCTCGCCGGTGTGGAACCTCACCGCCAGCGTGACCCATGCCGTGGCCAAGAAGACCAAGGACGCCTACACCACCGACGCCACCGGCAAGGTCACCACGCCGGCCTTCGTCGACAAGGCCGATGGCTACACCGTGCTGGATCTGTACGGCACCTGGAACGTCACCCCGCAGTGGAAGCTCAGCGCTGGCCTCTACAACCTGACCAACGAGACGTACTACCTCTGGCAGCGCGTGCGCAACATCAACAAGGGCAGCAACACGCTGTACGGCTACGTCAACGATGAGGGCATCGGCCGCTACAGCGAGCCGGGCCGCAATGCACGGATCACGGTGGCCTACAGCTTCTGAGTCGGGGCGCCGAGCCACAGCCGTACAGGCGCCAACGGCCGGGCCGGTAGTGCCGGCCGCTGGCCGGCGCCAGACAAACAAAAAAAGGGCGACGCAGATGCGTCGCCCTTTCTACGTTTCAGCGATGCCCGAAGGAATCAGCTGGCGCGACCGCCACCGCCACCCTGGCTGCGGCCACCGCCGGCATTGCCACCGCCACGGCGCTGGCCCTGCGGCTGGCCACCGCGCGGTGCACCGCGGCCGGCGCCATCACGCTGACCGCCACCGGCCTTCTTCGGGCCGGCATGGGCGTGGCGCGGGGCCTCGGCGTGCGGGCGACGTGCATGCTTGCGCGGCGAGCGATCGCCACCCGGCAGTTCGGCCTTGCCCGGCGCGCTGTTGCCCCAGCGGATCGGGGTCTGCGGCTCGAAGCCCGGCACGTCGCGGATGTCCATGTCCTTGTCGAGCAGGCGCACGATCTGGCGCAGCAGCTTGGCTTCGTCCTGCGCCACCAGCGAGATCGCCTGGCCGGTCGAGCCGTTACGACCGGTACGGCCGATGCGGTGCACGTAATCCTCGGCCACCATCGGCAGGTCATAGTTGATGACCTTCGGCAGCTCGTTGATGTCGATGCCGCGCGCGGCGATATCGGTGGCCACCAGCACGGTCACGCGGCCGGCCTTGAAATCACCCAGCGCACGCAGGCGCTGGCCCTGGCTCTTGTTGCCGTGGATCGCCGCGGTCTTGATGCCGGACTTGTCCAGGAACATGGCCAGCTTGTCGCAGCCGTGCTTGGTTCGGCCGAACACCAGGGTCTGCTCACGGCTGTCCTGGGCCAGCAGGTGCAGCAGCAGCTCGCGCTTGCGCGGGCCATCGACCGGGTGCACGCGGTGGCTGATGTTCTCGGCAACGGTGTTCTTCGGCGTGACCTGGATCTGCTCCGGGTTGCGCATGAACTCCAGCGCCAGCTGCTTGATGCTCTCTTCGAAGGTCGCCGAGAACAGCAGGGTCTGGCGGTTCTGGCGCGGCAGCTTGGCGAGGATCTTCTTGATCGACGGCAGGAAGCCCATGTCGAGCATGCGGTCGGCTTCGTCCAGCACCAGGATTTCGATGCCGGAAAGGTCGACGCTGCGGCGCTCGATGTGATCGATCAGGCGGCCCGGGCAGGCGACCAGCAGGTCCACGCCACGGCGCAGCACGTCGAACTGGTTGCCCATGCCGACGCCGCCGTAGATGCAGGCGCTCGGGATGCGCAGGTACTTGCTGTAGCCGCGCAGGCTGTCATGCACCTGGGTGGCCAGCTCGCGGGTCGGGGTCAACACCAGCGCGCGCGGACGGCGCGGGCCATCGACGGCCTGCGGGTTGGTGCCCAGGTGCTGCAGCAGCGGCAGGCCGAACGCGGCGGTCTTGCCGGTACCGGTCTGTGCGCCGGCCAGCAGGTCGCGGCCTTCCAGGGCGAGCGGGATGGCCTGCTCCTGGATCGGGGTGGGGGTTTCGTAGCCCTGCTCGGCCAACGCGCGCAGCAGGAACGGGGCAAGGCCCAAGGATTCAAAAGACATCGGGTGGAAGCTCCAAAGACAAAGTAACGCCAGGCCGAATGGCCGGACGCGAGGCAGATCAATGTGATCGGCTGACTCGGAGCGTTCCCGTAAACCGCGCTGCGAGAATTGGGTGCAGTCGACGCGGTGCGCAGACTGGAATGCATGACGAATGGCGTCGGAGTGGGGGCGGGCGACGGATCGTTTGATCCATATCGCCGGCGATCCCGAAGGGAAACGGACGGCCGCTGCAGACCCGGATAGTCTAACGGATGTTTGAGACCCATACCAAACCCCCCTGTTCAGCTTGGGAGGAGGGGGGCGGAACGGTAGAGCCACGCCATGCGTGGCTGCTCCTGCGCGTAGGCAATGCATTACGGTAAGGCGATGCGGCGGTGCAGCTGGTAGGCCCGTCAACCATTTGATTACACTTGAAACGTATTTTCGCGATCCCGGATACCCACCCATGAAGCTTGGTTCTTTGAAGGAAGGCGGCCGCGACGGCACCCTGATCGTGGTCTCGCGCGATCTGCGCCAGGGCGTGCGCGCCACCGGCATCGCCGCGACCCTGCAGCAGGCCCTGGAAGACTGGAGCCACCTGGCGCCGCGACTGAACGCCCTGTACGAATCGCTGAACGACGGCGACGCCGACGGCGTGTTCGATATCGACCTGCAGGCGCTGGCCGCCCCGCTGCCGCGTTCCTACGAGTTCGTCGACGGCAGCGCCTACCTGCCGCACGTGGCCCGCGTGCGCCGCGCCCGTGGCGCCGAGGTGCCGGAAAGCTTCTACACCGATCCACTGATGTACCAGGCCACCAGTGCCGGCTTTTATGGCCCGCGCGATGCGGTCAAGGTGGTCAGCGAGGAATACGGGATCGACCTGGAAGCCGAGCTGGTGGTGATCACCGACGACGTGCCGATGGCGGTGACGCCCGAGCAGGCCGCCGGCCATATCCAGCTGATCGGCCTGGTCAACGATGTCTCGCTGCGCAACCTGATCCCGGGCGAGCTGGCCAAGGGCTTCGGCTTCCTGCAGTCCAAGCCGCGCTCGGCGTTGTCGCCGGTGTTCGTCACCCCCGATGAACTCGGCGAGGCGTGGCAGGACAGCAAGGTCCACCTGCCGCTGGTCACCCACATCAATGGCACCTGGTTTGGCGCGCCGGAAGCGGGTGTGGACATGCAGTTCAACTTCGCCCAGCTGGTCGCGCACGCGGCCAAGACCCGCCCGCTGGGCGCCGGTGCGATCGTCGGCTCGGGCACCATCGCCAACGAAGACACCAGCAAGGGCGCCTCCTGCTTCGCCGAACAGCGCACCGTGGAAACCCTGCGCGACGGCAAGCCGAGCACGCCCTTCATGTCCTTCGGCGACGTGGTGCGGATCGAGATGTTCGATGCGGCCGGCGACAGCATCTTCGGTGCGATCGAGCAGCGCATCGAGCAGGCGGCCAAGCCCTGAGCGCCGCGGCGGAGACTGTTATGGAACCGATCGAACTCTTCAGTTACTGGCGGTCCAGCGCGGCCTACCGCGTGCGTATCGGGCTGAACCTCAAGGGCCTTCCGCACCGGATCACCCCGGTGCACCTGGTCCGCGAGGGCGGTGAGCAGCACAGCGCGGCCTATGCCGCGCTCAACCCGCAGGAACTGGTGCCGACCCTGCGCCATGGCGATCGGGTCCTGCAGCAGTCGATGGCGATCCTGGAGTACCTCGACGAGGTGTTCCCGGCCACGCCGTTGCTGCCCAGCGACGCCGAGGGCAGGGCGCGCGTGCGTGCGCTGGCCCAACTGGTGGCCTGCGACCTCCACCCGCTCAACAACCTGCGGGTGATGCAGTATCTGGAGCGCACGCTGCAGGCAAGCGCCGAGGCGCGCACGGCGTGGACGCTGCACTGGATGGCGGAGGGCTTGGCGGCGATGGAAACGCTGCTGGCCGATCATCTGGCGACGGGTACGTTCTGCTATGGCGACCAGCCCGGGCTGGCCGATGCCTGCCTGGTGCCGCAGCTGTACAACGCGCACCGGTTCGGCCTGGCGCTGGCGCCGTACCCGACCCTGCAGCGGATCGAGGCGGCGTGCCTGGCGCTGCCGGCCTTCGACGCGGCCCGGCCCGAGCATCAGATCGACGCAGGGTGACGGGTAGGCATCGACCGTTGGTCGATGCGCCTGGCCCATTGCCCCCGCCCAACGGTGGGGGCTTAGCTGTCAGAACCCGTGGGTGATCGACGCCGGTGCGCTGTTGGCCGAGAAATCCGCGTACGGATCGTGCTCGCCGCTGCCGCCTTCGGACAGCCGGAACTTCAACGCCAGGCCATCGCGCGAATCGGCCGCGCGCAGCGCTTCCTCCTGCTCGATGATGCCGTTCTTGGCCATCCGGAACAGGCACTGGTCGAAGCTCTCCATGCCTTCTTCCAGCGAGGCTTCCATCGCCGCCTTGATCTCGTGCACCTGGCCGCGGCGCAGCAGGTCGCGGATCATCGGCGTGTTGATCAGCACTTCGGTGGCCGGCAGGCGGCGTCCGTCCTTGCCCTTGACCAGGCGCTGGGAGACCACCGCGCGCAGGTTCAGCGAGAGGTTCATCAGCACGTTGCGATGTGCGCTCTCAGGGAAGAAGTTGAGGATGCGCTCGATGGTCTGGTCGGCGTTGTTGGAGTGCAGGGTGGCCAGGCACAGGTGCCCGGTTTCGGCGAAGGCGATGGCCGCTTCCATCGTTTCCGCATCCAGGATTTCGCCGATCAGGATGACATCGGGCGCTTCGCGCATCGCGTTCTTCAACGCGTCGTGGAAGGTGTGCGTGTCCAGCCCGACCTCGCGCTGGTTCACGATCGACATCTTGTGCTTGTGCAGGTACTCGATCGGGTCCTCGATGGTGAGGATGTGCCCGGTCGTGGTGCTGTTGCGGTGGTCGATCATCGAGGCCAGCGAGGTGGACTTGCCCGAGCCGGTCGAGCCGACCACCAGCACCAGCCCGCGTGGCGTCATGATGACGTCCTTGAGCACCTGCGGCAGGTTGAGCTCTTCGATGCTGGGGATCTTGCTGCGGATCGCACGGATCACCATGCCGACCTCACCGCGCTGCTTGAACACGTTGACGCGGAAGCGCCCGGCATCGGGCAGGGCAATGGCCATGTTGAGCTCGAGCTCGCGCTCGAACTGCGGGGCCTGGCCTTCATCCATCAACGAGTAGGCAATCTTCTTGACCATCCCGGGCGGCAACCCGGTATTGCCCAGCGGATAGAGTTTCCCCTCGATCTTGATGTATACCGGTGCTCCGGTCGTCAAGAACATGTCCGACGCGTTCTTTTCGGTCATCAGCTTCAGGAAATAGCCGATATCCATGCGAAATGTTTCCCCAACAATCAGCGGCTTGCCATTGCAAGCGCACCGCAGGCTTCCGACAATGGCCGTGCACACAACTTCTGGCGACGGCACCCCCAATGAAACCTAGCTTCGCACAAATACGACGGGCCCTGTATGTGACGGTGTGCGCATTCGCGCTCTCTGGTGCCGCACAAGCGCAGGATGGCGCCCTGGAGCTGATGCAGGCCCAGCAGGCGGTCGACAAGGCCACCCAGGCCGATGCCGACCAGTACGCCCCGGACCTGATCGCCGTGGCCCGCCAGGGCCTGGAGCAGGCCCAGCGTGCCGCTGGCGACCGCCGCGAGCGCAAGAACGCGCCGATACTGGCCGTTCGCGCCACGGTCGATGCCGACCTGGCCCGCGCCCGCAGCGAAGAAGCCACCGCCACCGCGCAGCTGCAGCTGCGCCGCAATGAAGTCAGCCAGCTGCAGCGCCAGTTGGCCACCGGGGAAGACCGCTGATGATGTCCACCAAGATGCGCATGCCCTGCCTGCTGCTGGCCGCCAGCCTCAGCCTGCCGCTGATGGTCCAGGCCGCCGATGACCCGGCCGTGGCCCAGCTGACCCAGCGTCTGATGGCGATCCAGTCCAACCCGGATGCGGCCCAGCTGGCCGCCTTCGAGCGCTTGCAGGCCCAGCAGGCCGTGGCCGATCTGGCCAAGGCCAAGCGCCGCGACCAGGACCAGGCCCGTTACCTGGCCGAGCGCCGGGTCGAGATCGCCGAGACCAGTGTCCGTGCCGCGCTGGCCCAGCGTGAGGTGGATCAGCTTGAACGCACCCGCAGCGAGCTGCTGATCGAAGCCAGCCGCCGCGATGCCCAGCGTGCCCGCCAGGAAGCCGAGCGCCTGCGCGTGCAGGCCCAGATCCAGGCCGAGGAAAGCGAGCGCCTGCGCCAGGCGGCCGAGCAGGAAGCGCTGGCCCGCCAGGATGCCGAAACCGCGCTGACCAGCGTGGCTGGCAAGCAGACCGCGCGACTGAGCGCCGCCCAGCAGAACGCGGCCAAGCTGGCCCGTGAGGAAGCCGAGCTGGTGGCGGGCAGCAAGCTGCCGGGCTCCAAGTTCGACAGCCGCGGCGAAGTGTTCACCTTCAACGGCGATGCTTTCGCGGCCGGCAAGGGCAGCTTGTCCGGCGGTGCCAAGGGCCAGGCCAAGGCCTTGGCCGAGTACCTGAACATCGGCAAGAAGGGCCGGGTCCGGATCGAGGCGTACGACGCCGCGGCCGGTGTCGGCCAGCAGCGCGCCGAGGCCCTGCGCGATGCGCTCGTGGCGGCTGGTGTCAGTGCCAGCCGGTTGCAGGTCAGCGGCAAGAAGGCCGCCGCGACCAAGGCCCGCTCGGCCGAGGTCATCATCGCGCCCTGATGCCGGACCGGTGCTGCGTCATGCGCAGGGGTCATGACGCAACTGGTTGTTTTTGTTTAATTTTCGTTGTTCTGCGCGTTCAGCCTGAACCCCGCTTAGGCGGGGTCGACGATATCGTTTGAAAGGGTTGAACCGGCCCCGAAGCAAGCGTAGGGTCAGTTGTCCGGGTCGCCTTCCGCGGCCCGGACGATAGGAGGGCCGGCAATGCACCAGCGCCACGAATCACAGCAGTCCGAGGTCCAGTCCCTACTGGCCGCCGCTGCGGGTTCGCAGGTCAGGGTTGTCCGGCACTCCGCCCCAAGCAGCGCCCCGTGCCGTCAGGCCGGGGCGTTCTTGTTTCTGCAGAAGCGATAGGAGGTTCATCATGTTTGAAGGTCAGCCCCAGAGCGATATCGACGCACGGCGCAAGCAGGATCCTGAGTTCAAGGCGCTCTACGAACGGCACCAGAAGTTGAACAAGAAGTGCATGGATGCCGAGCTGGGTGTGCTTCCGATAGACAGCCTCACCCTGGGACAGATGAAGCGTGAAAAGCTGCTGGCCAAGCAGAAACTGGAACGGATGTACGCCTCCCCCGTGCACTGACCCCCCTTGCTGCCCTACGTCGCGGGCGGTTCCGGTCTCCTCGTCGACCGGTGCCGTCCGCGCCGCTTGATGAACGCGGCAACCTGACTTTCGCCGCCAACCGTCGGATAATCACCGGTCCGGCCGCATTGCGGCGCGAATCGATGTGATCCGATGGCAATCCACTCCTCCGTACTCGAACTCATTGGCCAGACCCCGATCGTCAAGGCCCAGCGCCTGGATACCGGTGTCTGCGAGCTTTACCTGAAGCTCGAGAGTGCCAATCCCGGAGGATCGATCAAGGACCGCATCGGCCTGTCGATGATCGAAGCCGCCGAGCAGCGTGGCGACCTCAAGCCGGGCGCGACCCTGGTCGAGGGCACCGCCGGCAACACCGGCCTGGGCCTGGCGCTGGTCGCCCAGCAGAAGGGCTACAAGCTGATCCTGGTCGTGCCGGACAAGATGAGCCGCGAGAAGATCTTCAACCTCAAGGCGATGGGCGCCGAAGTGCGCCTGACCCGTTCGGATGTGGCCAAGGGGCACCCCGAGTACTACCAGGACATGGCCAAGCGCGTGGCCGAGGAAACCCCCGGCGCGTACTTCATCAACCAGTTCGGCAATCCGGACAACCCGGCCGCGCATGAGTTCGGCACC
Organism: Stenotrophomonas sp. TWI809; assembly: GCF_039673205.1. Classification (NCBI taxonomy): domain Bacteria; kingdom Pseudomonadati; phylum Pseudomonadota; class Gammaproteobacteria; order Lysobacterales; family Lysobacteraceae; genus Stenotrophomonas; species Stenotrophomonas sp. TWI809. The sequence goes on from NZ_JBDJLE010000011.1 coordinate 29,275, forward strand.
GGCCCGGAAATCCTGGCGCAGATGGACGGCGACCTGGACGCGATCGTGTTCGGCTGTGGCAGCTCCGGCACCATGACCGGCCTGTCGCGCGCCTTCTCCACCCTCTCGCCGAAGACCGAACTGGTCCTGGCCGACCCGGTCGGCTCGATCCTCGCCGAGTACATCAATGACGGCGTGCTCAACGACAAGTCGGGCAGCTGGCTGGTGGAAGGCATCGGCGAGGACTTCCTGCCCTCTATCGCCGATTTCAGCCGCGTCACCAAGGCCTACGCGATCAGCGATGCCGAGAGCTTCCATACCGCGCGCGAGCTGCTGGGCAAGGAAGGCATCCTCGGCGGCTCGTCCACCGGTACCCTGCTGGCCGCGGCGCTGAAGTACTGCAAAGAGCAGACCACCCCGAAGAAGGTGCTGGTGCTGGTCTGCGACACCGGCAACAAGTACCTGTCCAAGATGTACAACGACTACTGGATGCTGGACAACGGCTTCCTGGAGCGCCCGCAGAGCGGCGACCTGCGCGACCTGATCCTGCGCCCGTACGGCCAGCGCGATACTGTCGTGATCGGCCCGAACGACCTGCTCACCACCGCCTACCAGCGCATGAAGCTGTACGACGTGTCGCAGCTGCCGGTGATGGACGGCGACCAGCTGGTCGGCATCGTGGATGAAAGCGACGTCCTGCTGCATGTGTACGGCGACGAAGCCCGCTTCCGCGACCCGGTCGCCACCGCGATGGTCAGCAAGCTGGACCGCCTGGACGTGAAATCCCCGATCGAGGCCCTGCTGCCGGTGTTCGACCGTGGCCAGGTCGCCATCGTCATGGATGGCGCCAACTTCCTCGGCCTGATCACCCGCATCGACCTGCTGAACTACCTGCGCCGGCGCGTACAGTAAGCGTCTGTGTCGCAATGAACCCATGTTTATCCGCGTCAACGGCCGATTAAGCCACCGCTGATAGACTTCCGCTCCTTTTGCGGGGCCCCCCATGGGGGCTCCTCTTGCTGGGAAACAACATGTCCGATCACGCTTCTTCCGGGCACGGCGACCGCTCGCTCGCCCTGGCTACCCTGGCCATCCACGGCGGCCAATCGCCGGATCCGAGCACCGGCGCGGTGATGCCGCCGATCTATGCGACCTCCACCTACGCCCAGTCCAGCCCCGGCGAGCACCAGGGCTTCGAGTACTCGCGTACCCACAATCCCACCCGCTTCGCCTACGAACGTTGCGTGGCCTCCCTGGAAGGCGGTAGCCGCGGTTACGCGTTCGCCTCGGGCATGGCCGCCAGCTCCACGGTGATGGAGCTGCTGGATGCCGGCAGCCACGTGGTGGCGATGGACGATATCTATGGCGGCACCTTCCGCCTGTTCGAGCGCGTGCGTAAGCGCACCGCCGGCCTGCAGTTCAGCTTCGTCGACCTGACCGACCTGGCCGCGTTCGAGGCCTCGATCACCCCGCAGACGAAGATGGTCTGGATCGAGACCCCGACCAACCCGATGCTGAAGATCGTGGACATCGCCGCAGTCGCTGCGATCGCCAAGCGCCACAACCTGCTGGTGGTGGTCGACAACACCTTCGCCTCGCCGATGCTGCAGCGCCCGCTGGAGCAGGGCGCGGACCTGGTCCTGCACTCGGCCACCAAGTACCTCAACGGGCACTCGGACATGGTCGGCGGCATGGTGGTGGTCGGTGACAACGCCGAACTGGCCGAGCAGATGGCCTTCCTGCAGAACTCCATCGGCGCCGTGCAGGGGCCGTTCGACAGCTTCCTGGCCCTGCGCGGCCTGAAGACCCTGCCGCTGCGCATGAAGGCACACTGCGCCAACGCGCTGGCCCTGGCCCAGTGGCTGGAAAAGCACCCGGCCGTGGAGAAGGTCATCTACCCCGGCCTGACCTCGCACCCGCAGCATGAACTGGCGACCCGCCAGATGAATGGCTACGGCGGCATTGTTTCGATCGTGCTCAAGGGCGGTTTCGAGGCGGCCAAGCGTTTCTGCGAGAAGACCGAACTGTTCACCCTGGCCGAGTCGCTGGGGGGCGTGGAAAGCCTGGTCAACCATCCTGCGGTGATGACGCATGCCTCGATCCCGGTCGAGCGCCGCGAGAAGCTGGGCATCAGCGATGCGCTGGTGCGGCTGAGCGTGGGGGTGGAGGAGTTGGGGGATCTACAGGTGGATCTGGAGCGGGCGCTGGGTACCGAGGCCGCTTGAGATGGGCATCCTGTCGGTATTCGGAAAAAACCGCTCGCTTGCCTACGAACTGACCCAGCGTGAAGTGCTGGGCCGGTATCGTGGCGCGAGCTTCGGCCTGTTGTGGTCGTTGATCAGTCCGTTCCTGATGTTGCTGGTCTACACGCTGGCGTTCGGCTTCGTGATGAAGGGGCGCTGGCCAGGCTCGAGTGGTTCGACGACTGATTTCGCGCTGATCCTGTTTGCCGGCTTGACCGTCCATGGGTTTTTTGCCGAGTGCTTCATCCGCGCGCCGCAGTTGATCGTCGGCAATACCGGTTATGTGAAACGCGTGGTGTTCCCGCTGGATATCCTGGTGTGGAGCATGACGTTCTCCGCGCTGTTCCACCTCGCCATGAACATGGTGGTATTGCTGATTCTGTATCTGTGCCTGAAAGGCAATATCCACGCCACTGCGCTGCTGTTGCCGCTGGTGCTGGCGCCCTTGGTGATCCTGACCGTTGGCGTCGGCTGGGCGGTATCAGCGCTGGGCGTGTACCTGCGCGACATCGGGCAGATTGCCGGCGTCGTCGCAACCGCCATGTTGTTCCTTTCCTCGGCGATCATTCCGGTGGAATCGGTGCCGGAGAGTTATCGCATCGTGTTTGAACTGAATCCACTGACCTTCATCATCAACCAGGTGCGTGAAGTGGTGATCTGGGGCCGCCTGCCGGATTGGACAGGACTGGCGATCTACACGGTGATCGCGTGCGTGGTCGCATTCATCGGACATCGCATTTTCACCAAGCTGCGCGTGGGGTTTGCCGATGTCCTCTGAAGTCACTGCGGCAGAAACCGTCATCGAGGTCCAGGGCGTCGGCAAGGCGTACCACATGTACGAGCGGCCCTCGCATCGCCTGTGGCAGGCGCTGGCCGGCAAGCGCAAGTCGTTCTACAAGGACTTCTGGGCGCTGCGCGGCGTCAGCTTCTCGATCCGCCGCGGCCAGACCGTGGGTATCGTTGGCCGCAACGGGTCGGGCAAGTCGACCCTGCTGCAGATGATCGCCGGCACCTTGAACCCCACCGAAGGCCATATTTCGGTGAAGGGACGGGTCGCCGCCCTGCTGGAACTGGGCAGCGGCTTCAACCCGGAATTCACCGGGCGTGAGAACGTGCTGCTCAACGCGACCATCCTTGGGCTGCGACGCGATCAGATCGAGCAGCGGATGCAGAGCATCCTGGCGTTCGCCGACATCGGCGAGTTCATCGATCAGCCGGTGCGCAGTTACTCCAGTGGCATGTCCGTGCGCCTGGCGTTCGCGGTGATCGCCCACGTGGATGCGGACATCCTGATCATCGATGAGGCGCTTGCGGTCGGTGATGCGTTCTTCTCGCAGAAGTGCATGCGCTTCCTGCGCGAGTTCCAGAAACACGGCACCCTGCTGTTCGTGAGCCACGATGCCGCGGCCGTCACCAACCTCTGCGAGAACGCGGTATGGCTGGAGAACGGCAAGATGCGCCTGGCCGGGACCTCGCAGGAGGTGGTCGAGGCCTACATGACCGAACAGCACGTCGTCGGCCGGCGCGAGGCAGGGTCCGAAGACATCGTCGTGGCGGCGAAGAAGAAGCCCCGCCGGTTGTCGACCGATCATGCCGATTTCCGCCAGGACGCCTTCAATGAAGCGGGCGTGCAGAATCGCATCGCGTTGTTCGAGTTCGATCCGGACAATGTCGGGCAGGAGTTCGGCGCGGACGGTGCGCGCATTGTCGATGTGCGCATGACAGATGCCGAAGGCACGCCGCTGTCGATCCTGGAAGGAGGCGAGCTGGTGCGCCTGGAGGTGCGGGTCGCCCTGCGCGAAACCCTGGACAACCTGATCGTCGGCTTCTACGTGAAGGACCGACTGGGCCAGCGCCTGTTCGGTGACAACAGTTACTTCGCCTGCAAGGACGCGCCCGTGTCCGGCGAGGCAGGCGAGACCGTGGTAGGGGCATTCGTCTTCCGGATGCCGATCATGCCGTCCGGTTCCTACATGGTCGATGTTGCCGTGGCCTCCGGCGACCAGCACGACCATACACAGCAGCATTGGATCCACGACGCGCTGGAGTTCCGCGCGCTGGATGAAACCATGCGGTTCGGCCTGATCGGGTTGCCGATGCTGTCCATTGAAGTTTCCAAGGAGTCGCGATGATCGAGTTTACCGGCGAGCGCTTTGTGCCCACTGAGCACGGCGTGATCAGGCAGGAGCACCTGCATCGCTATGCGTGGTGCCTGCCGCTGGTGGAAGGCAAGGACGTGCTCGATGTCGCCAGTGGCGAAGGCTATGGCAGCGCCATGCTGGCCTCCAAAGCGCGCTCGGTGCGCGGCGTGGATATTTCCCACGATGCAGTGAATCATGCCGCCGAACGGTATGCCGCGCTTGGCAACCTGCAGTATCTGCAGGGTTCGGCAGCGGCCATTCCGCTTGCCGATGACAGCGTGGATGTCGTGGTGTCCTTCGAGACCATCGAGCACCTGCTGGAGCAGGATGAAATGATGGCCGAGATCCGGCGCGTGCTGCGCCCGGACGGCATTCTGGTCATGTCCTCGCCGAACAAGGAGGTCTACTCCGACCAGGCCGGTTACCACAACGATTATCACGTCAAGGAACTCTATCTCAATGAGTTCCAGGCCCTGCTGGAGAAGTACTTCCCGGCGGTGGAACTGTCCGGTCACCGCATGGCGGTCTGCTCGACCATCACGCCCCTGGATGGCGCGCCGGAACAGCAGGTGTTCCAGGCGTTGGCCGATACCGGCGAACGCGTGGAGCAGCGCGTGGCGCACATGCCGGCGGCGGTCTACTTCGTGGCCATCGCCGCGGCAGACCGTGGGCTGATCCCGGTGCTGCCTGCCTCGGTGCTGTATGCCGAAGGCGAAGATCTTTACAACCATCATCATGAAGTGGCCCGGTGGGCGAAGGCGCAGGATGCGGAGATCGCGTCGTTGCGCGGTCACGTGCAGCGCGAGCAGGCCGAGGTCGGGTCGTTGCACGGGCACCTGTCACAGCAGCAGAACGCGTTGGAGAAGCTCGCAGGAGAATTCGAGCAGCAGCGACAGACTGTCGAGAGCCTCGCAGGCGAGCTCGAACATCAGCGTCAATTGATGAACTCACGGGGGATTGAGCTTCAGCAAAAGCAGCATCATGCCGAAGTCCTCGAGCGTAACCTGGCGCACGCGCAGAATGTGCTGAGCGTCGAGCGCGATCATGCCCGCCGGCTCGAAGGCGCCATCGCGGCGTTGTGGGAAGCGAAAATCCAGCTGGAAGTCGATCTGTCCAATCTCTTGGGCAGCGCACGGGATGACCTCCACAAGCATCACCTTGATATCGGGCTGTTGATGGCCTCGGCGGGGGGAGTGTCCAGTGAATCACCCGCCGCGGACCTGGCGGCCGATCGTCGGCGCGAACAGGAACTGGCCGACGTCGTGCAGCGCTATCGTGGTGAGTTGTCGTCGCTGCAGGCATTCACCAGCACGTTGTTGCAGTCGAAATCGTGGAAAGTCACACGGCCGCTGCGGTTCCTGTCCCGTGTCGTGCGGGGTGACAGCGATGCCGTGTTGAATTCGCTGCGTGCCACTGGCCTGGCACGGCATCGCCTGCTCGCGCCCTTGGTGCCGACGATCAAGCGGTTCTTGATGCGTCGCCGGGACGCTGTCGTGGTTCCGGTGGAGGGGCTCAAGCTGGATCAGATTCTCCAGAATCCCGACCAGGCGCTGCAGGACCTCCGCTTCGAGTCAGTCGAGGCGCCGGTGGTCAGCATCGTCATCCCCACCTACGGCAACTACGAACAGAGCCTGGCCTGCATCGCATCGATCGCCCGTGCCGGTGCGGATGTTTCCTTCGAGGTGCTGGTCCTGGAGGATGCTTCCGGCGATCAGGACATCAAGAAGCTCGCCCGGATTCCGGGCCTGCGGTTCCACGATAACCCGACGAACCTCGGCTTCCTGCTGTCATGCAATCAGTCCTTGACCCTGGCCAAGGGCGAGTTCATTTACCTTCTCAACAACGACACCGAAGTGACGCCTGGCTGGCTGGACGCACTGGTGCAGGTCTTCCGGACCCATCCGGACGCCGGCATGGTCGGCTCCAAACTCGTCTATCCGGACGGGCGGCTGCAGGAGGCCGGTGGCATTGTCTGGGCCGACGGCAGTGCCTGGAATTTTGGCCGTCTGGATGTTCCCGGCAGATCGGCTTATTGCTATCTGAAGGAAGTCGACTACGTCTCGGGTGCGTCGATCATGCTGCCGGCGACCTTGTTCCGGACGCTGGGTGGCTTCGATGAGCGCTATGTACCGGCCTACTATGAAGATACCGATCTTGCCTTCCGGATCCGCGAACAGGGGTTGAAGGTCTATCTCCAGCCTGCATCGGTTGTCGTCCATTACGAAGGTCTGTCCAGCGGCACCGATGAAACGACCGGCGTGAAGGCGTTCCAGGCGATCAACCGCGAGAAGTTCCTGGCACGCTGGGAAAACACGCTGCGCGACGAACAGTTCCCGAACGCCCAGGATGTGTTCCTGGCGCGCGACCGCTCCCGCAACCGCCGACACGTGCTGGTCGTGGACCATTACGTACCGCAGCCGGACCGCGATGCGGGATCACGGGCGACCTGGCAGGTGATCGAGACCCTCGTCCGCCAGGGGTGCCAGGTGTCGTTCTGGCCCGCCAATGCGTACCAGGACCCGATCTATACCCCGCCGCTGCAACAGCTCGGCGTTGAGGTGCTGTGCGGCTCGGAGTACGTCGGTCGCTTCGACGCATGGCTGACCGAACACGGCAACTACCTTGATGCGGTGGTGCTGAACCGGCCGCATATCTCGGCCGACCTGGTGGGCAGCGTACGCCGGCACAGCCGTGCCACGCTGGTCTATTACGGACATGACATCCACCACCTGCGCATGCAGCAGCAGCTCGCGCTGCACCCGGACGATGAGCTCGAGAAGGAAACCCAGCGCTATCAGGATTTCGAGCATTCGCTGTGGAAGCAGGCCGACGTGATCCTCTATCCCTCGGCGGATGAAACCGCTCATGTACGCCATTGGCTGGACACGCACGTGCGTGGCGTCGACATCCGCGCGGAGACCATCCCGCTGTATGCCTACGAACCCGTCCCCGACGCCGCCATGCTCGGGCCTGAGCAGCGGCAGGACATCATTTTCGTGGCAGGTTTCGCGCATGCTCCGAATGTCGATGCTGCCCTCTGGTTCGTCCGCGAGGTGTTTCCGCTCGTTCGCAGTGAAGCGCCGGGCGTGCGGCTGAGTCTGGTCGGTTCCAATCCACGTCCGGAAGTGCTGGCATTGGCGTCGGAGGACATCGAGGTCACCGGCTACGTCAACGATGCGGCCCTGGAGGAACGGTACCGACGCGCGCGGGTCGCCGTGGCACCCCTGCGATTCGGTGGCGGTGTGAAGGGGAAGGTGCTGGAAAGCCTGCAGTATGGCCTGCCGTGCGTGACCACTTCCGTCGGAATGCAGGGACTTGCCGACGCGTCCTCGTTCATGCAGGTGGCCGATGCGCCGGAGCCGATGGCAGCACGGATCCTGGCGTTGCTGCGCGACGACGCTCATTGGTCGCAGGTGTCTTCCGCCGAGAGGGCATTCATCCGGCGGTACTATTCGCACGATGCGTTGTGGGGTGTACTTTCCGCAGCCATCGGCACGCGCCCGCTCTCATCCTGAGCATCGTCGCGTGTAGCGGGTGCGCATGGGCCACGGGTTGGGCATGCCATTGCGGCGTTCGTGCTGCCGGGTGTGCGTTCCGGTGGGCACGCGCCGGCGTTTGAAACGGCGGGCCACCCATTACGGACCGGTGGCCTTGCTGCGTTCCGTCACCTTTGGAGTTCATTGCTTGCAGCCTTCTCTTCGCCAACGTGTCTCACTGCAGTTGCAGCGCCTGCCGGTCCAGGTTTCGCTGGGCCTCTGCGCCGTTCTGCTGCTCGGCGTGGTGCATCAGGTATTCGTCACGCGCGCCCACCCTGACGCGTTGTACATGGACTCGCTGCGACTGCTGTTCCAGCTGGACCAGTGGCAGGCGGGACACATGTCCACCCTCGACTTCTGGGGTCAGGGGTCATCGCATCGCGGTTTCGTCAACCAGCTGTTCCTTCTGGCCAATGTCACTCTGTTCGATCTGGATGTTCTGCTTGCCAACAGGCTGACCGGCATCGTCATCGGGCTCGTGGCAGCGGTCCTGGTGGTCGCGTGGTGCCGGGACGCAGCCCGGCAGGAAGGCAGGACCAACGTCCTGCTGCAGCTGACGGTCTCCATCGCCTTCGCGGTCCTGTGCTTCAGCTGGGCAGGTTTCGAGCTTTTGACGCTGGACCTTGGGCTGCCCCTGTGGACGAAGAACCTCAGCTTCGTGCTCTACATCTGTGCCCATGCCGGTCTCCTGGGAGGTCGTTCACGGCACCCGCTGGCCTTGATCATCGGGTTGTCGCTGGCTGGGCCGGTGATCGTGCTGCTGGTGGGCATGGGCTGGAACTACGCGTTCGTCGCCGCTGTGCTGGCCATGCAGGCGCTCGCGTTCCTGCCGCCCTGGCGAGCGAGCGGCGTGCGCCGCGGTGTTCTTCCCTCCCTGCTGCTCGTCGTCTCGATGATCGTCTATGTCAACGCGGGCAGCCTCACCGATGGTGCGGTGAAGGGCGGAGGTCTCAACATCGATGCGGACGCGCCGCTGTTGGCGCTGTATGCGCTGGGCTCGACCGTCGGATATCCAGAGGCCGTGCTTGTCGGTCGCTTCCCGTTGCTCCTCATCGCCGGGGCCGGGCTGGTGATGCTGCTTGTGGGCCTTGCGGCCACGGCAAGCTGGTTGCGTCGAGGCGCACCAGGCTCCCGCGTTCCTCTCTACCTTGTGCTGTACGGCGCGCTGGTCGCCGTCTCGGTGACGCTGGCGCGTGGTGCCGATGGTCCGCTGGCGGTGATGGCGTCGCGCTATTACATGGATATCGTGCTTGGCTTGATCGGGGTGCTTTGGCTTGCCGCGCGTGAGGTTCGTCTGCGGGCACCGGTGTCGATCGCGGCGTTGGCCGTCTGGTTGCTGGTGCTGGGCGTCATGGCCACCCATGCGCAGACCTATCGACACGAATGGATGATCAGTCCCTATCGCGCCCTGCTGTTCGCCGAGATGAACCGTGTCACGCTGCGGGCGGTGCCGGATGACTCGGCCGCGGCGATGCTGCAGTCCCCACTGATCCACGCCAGGCAAGGCTCGGAGGTAATGCGGACGCGCAGCCTGGCGGTGTTCAACGCCTCCCCGGCGGATGCGTGTTCCACGACGGCGATAGCCTATGGTCCTGGTTGGAACCAGGCAGAAGGCGCAGTACGTTGGTCGACGGACGATGCTGTACTGGAGTTGCCGCCGTGTGGGTGTGATTACAGCGCTGACCTGTATCTGCCCGCAGGCATGGCCCCACGACAGGTCACGGTAGGCGGCACTGATGGGGTGATGCAGCAGCTGTCGGTGAGCCCGGGAGAGTCGGTGCGCGCGCTTCTTGGCCAGGGCAGGGTGAAGCTGACCGCCGATCCGATCACGGTGCCCAGCAGGGACCTGCCGGGTGCGACCGACAGCCGTGAGCTCGGCGTGCTGGTTACCGGCTTCTCGGTCAGTTGCGGAGCGCATTGAGGATGGGCAGCGAAATGCAGGGCGGGACGCCTCTTTTTGAAGGAAAACCGGGTCCACTCCAGCGACTGATCCGTGATCAGCGCGTTCTTTTCCTGCTCGTGGGTGGCGCCAATACCGCATTCAGTACCGCGCTGTTCGCGTTGCTGAGCTGGAAGCTGGGCCCCTCGGTGCCCTCGGCGGTCAGCCTGTCCATCGCATGGCTGGTTTCGTTGGTCCTCGTGTTCAACGTTTACCGCCATCTGGTCTTCAGGGTGACGGGACACGCACTCAGGGACTTCGCCCGCTTCACCGGCGTCAACCTGCTCTCTTTCCTGCTCAACGCGGGGGCGCTGACGCTGCTGGTGGAGGTTGCTGGTTTCCCCGCGATCCCGACGCAGATCGCGATCACGTTCGCGGTGGTTGTCTTCAACTACTTCGGCCACAAGTACTTTTCGTTTCGAAGGAAAAAAGAGTGATGAGCACGCCTCTTCCGGCCTCGCCACGCGTTTCCGTTGTCATACCTGCCTACAACAATGCGCGTGACATCGAGGCTACGCTGCACTCGGTGCTCCGGCAGGACTACGACGATTTCGAGGTTGTCATCGCCGACCATTCCTCCACCGACGGTACCGCTGACGTCATCGCCCGGTTCTCGCAGGATCCGCGTGTCCGGATCCTGACCCCGACGCCGGTAGGCGGTGGTGCCAAAGCGAACTGGACGCGGGTGTCAGAGAATGCGCGTGGCGAGTTTCTCAAGCTTCTCTGTGGCGACGATCTGATCACACCCGATGCCCTGCGGCTGCAGGTGGCGGCGTTCGATGCCCATCCGCAGGCAGTGCTGGTGGCGTGTCGGCGCAACCTTGTGGATGCCGCAGGCAAGCAGCTCATGGCGGCCCGTGGCCTGGCCGGACTGCGCGGCTATGTACCCGGTCCGCACGCGGTGCGCGCTTCGATCCTGTCGGGCACCAACATTTTTGGTGAGCCCGGCTGCGTGATGATGCGCCGTGATGTGTTCGAGCAGGTCGGTGGGTGGGATGAGCGTTTCCCGTACCTGATCGATCAGGCCAGTTACAGCCGGGTGATGATGCAGGGCGGGATGGTTGCGATCGACGCCGTACAGGCGAGCTTCCGCATCAGCGCCACGCAGTGGAGTGTGCGCCTGGCCCAGCAGCAGTCCAGCCAGGCGATCGCGTTCCACGAAGATTTCTTCGCCGCGCATCCGGGCCTGCTCTCGGCAGCCGAGTTGCGCCGTGGCAACCGCCGTGCGAAATGGATGGCCTACGCCCGGCGCCTGGCGTACATGTGGCTGCGACGCCGGATGTAAACCTGTCAACCGTCCGTGGGCGCGTCGGCCTTCAAATTGACGGTGGCGCCGACCACATACTGCGGGCGGTTGTTGACGTTGAGCAGGATCCGACCGACGTATTCACCAATGGCGCCGAGGGCCAGCAGCTGAAGGCCACCCATGAACAGGATCGCCACGATCAATGAGGGCCAGCCCACCGCCATGTCCGGCACGGCGAATTTCCGGATGATCACGCCGAGCGCGAACAGGAAGGCGAAGGCCGAGGCGATCAGTCCCGCCAGCGACACCAGGCGAAGCGGAACGATCGAGAAGCTGGTGGCCATCTGCAGCCACAGCGAGATGGACTTGCGCAGGCTGTAGCCGGACTGACCATCCTGGCGGTCATGATGACGCGCGGTGATCATCGTGTAGTTCGAGGTACTCTGCAGCAGCAGGCCATCAACGTAGACGAAGGGCCCCTGGTAAGTCAGCGCGGCTTCGCAGATTTCCCGCCGCATTCCGCGGAAGGGGGAGAGGTAAAGGTCTCGGGGCTTGTTCAACAGGATGCTGGCGACCATGTCGTTGAACGCACTGCCGGCACGCTTCCACAGCGCATGTCGGCGCGACTCGAACTGCACGTAGCACAGGTCCGCGCCGTTGCGCAGGGTCTCGATGATGCGTGGAATATCATCCGGATCATGCTGGAGGTCATCGTCCATCGTGATCACGAATTCACCCTTGGCGTGCGCGAACCCTGCCATCACTGCGTTGTGCTGGCCGGCGTTGCGGCGAAGGTTCACGCCCTTCAGCCATGGGCGCGTACGTGCCAGCTCCTGGATCACCTGCCAGGCATCGTCCGGGCCATGGTCATGCACCAGCACCACCTCGAAACCACCCGCGCGCGTTGTTGCCGACAGCGCTGCCTGGAGCCGGTCCGCTAGGGCGGGCAGGATGCCGGCGCTGCCATAGACAGGTATGACGACGGAGATTTCAGGATTCATGGGGCTGGCCGTAGTACTTGTGGATCACGCGGAGAGGGTAGTCTGGACCAAAATCCAGCCCGATGTCGCGCGCCGTGCGCTCGGCCAGCGCGGTATCAATCAGCATCTCCTCGCCCCGGTCCACCGCGATGATCTGCGCGCGGCGTCCAAGCACGGATTCGAACAGGCCGACGATCTCCGTCATCGGCAGCGACCATGGGGAAGCGATCGAGGCCACCTTGGGCACCGGCCCAGCGCCGGAGAGCAGCTGCGCGGCGATGCGGACGACGTCGTCGATATCGATCAGATTGCGGCAGGCGCGTGTCCAGACGGTCAGCGGATCGCCAGCCAGGATGCGGTCTCGCAGGAAGTTGGTGAGCGTGTTCGGATTGCGGGTATGCCCGACCACCTGTGGAAGCCGCAGCACGATACCGGCCGGATGCGCGGCGACCAGTGCTTCCATGGCACGTTTGTGCCGGAAATAGGGCGAGTCCTGCAGCGGGTTGACCACATTGCAGCTGCCGAAATAGACCAGCCGGGTGATGTCGCCGGCCAGGTACTGCGCCAGCATTGCACGCTCGCGTGCGAAGGCGGCCGGGTCTGTTTCGCTGGAGTTGGACACCCCGGAGGCGAAAATGACGGTTCTGGCGTCGTCTGCGAACAGGGGCGCGAATGCACGCGCCACCAGTCCCGAACCGACGATCATCGCAGGTCCCCGTTCGGTAGGCAGTGGCGGAAAGGTACGGGCATATCGAATCACGTCCATGCTGGGCGGCCGGTGGCAGCGCTGCGGCCACCCGGGGGGCTTACCTTACGCGGCCTGGACGGCCCGCGGAAAGAGGCAGGGCGTGAGGGCCAAGGCCATCACGCCCTGCGGGTCGGGCTCAGCCCAGCGCCGCTTCCAGCTCCGGCAGCAGGGTGAACAGATCCCCCACCAGGCCGATATCGGCGATCTCGAAGATCGGCGAATCCGGATCCTTGTTGATCGCCACGATGGTGCCCGCGTCCTTGATGCCGGTCAGGTGCTGGATGGCACCGCTGATGCCGACGGCCACGTACAGCTCCGGCGAGATGATCTTGCCGGTCTGGCCGACCTGCAGGTCGCTCGGCACATAGCCGGCGTCCACGGCGGCGCGGGAGGCACCGACCGCGGCACCGAGCTTGTCGGCCAGCTGGAAGATCACCTTGAAGTTCTCTTCCGAACCCACGCCACGGCCGCCGGAGACCACGCGCTTGGCGCTCTGCAGGTCCGGGCGGTCGGTGGCACCGGCGGCGAGGCCGATGAAGCGGGTGTGGCTCGGCAGGGTCGCATCGACGCTGGCCGCTTCCACGCTGGCGCTGCCGCCCTTGGCTGCTTCCGGCCACGAGGCGGCACGCACGGTGGCCACGACGATCTGGTCGGCCGGGACCTCCACGGTGATGATCGCGTTGCCGGCGTAGATCGGGCGCTTGAAGCTGTGGCTGCCTTCGACGGTCATCAGGTCCGAGACCTGGTTGACGCCCAGCAGGGCGGCCACGCACGGCATCAGGTCCTTGCCGAAGGTGGTCGAGGGGCCGAACACGTGGGTGTAGCCGGTGGCCAGCTTCGCGATCTGCGGGGCCAGCACCTGGGCCAGCGCCTGCGCGTTGGCGGCGTTGGCCACGGTCAGCACCTTGGCCACGCCCGCCAGCTGCGCGGCCTCGGCGGCCACGGCGGCCGGATCCGCGGCCAGCACCAGCACGTCGATGCTGGCGCCGCTGATCGCGGCGGCCGCACTGACGGTCTTGGCGGTGGCGGCGTTGAGCTTGCCGTCGTGGTGTTCAGCGACAACGAGGATCTTGGTCATTACAGCAACCCCTTCTGCTTGAGTGCAGCGACCAGTTCGGCCGCATCCTTGACCATCACACCCTTGCTGCGCTTGACCGGCGCGGCGTACTGGGTGGTCTTGAAGGTATCGGCGGCTTCAACGCCGAGGTCGGCCAGCTGCAGGGTCTCCAGCGGCTTGGCCTTGGCCTTCATGATGTCGGGCAGCTTGATGAAGCGCGGCTCGTTCAGGCGCAGGTCGGTGGTGACCACGGCCGGCAGGTCGACTTCCAGCGTTTCCAGGCCGGCGTCGACTTCACGGGTGACCGTGGCCTTGCCGTCGGCAATGTCCAGCTTGCTGGCGAAGGTCGCCTGCGGGCGGCCCCACAGCGTGGCCAGCATCTGGCCGGTCTGGTTGGCGTCGTCGTCGATGGCCTGCTTGCCCAGGATCACCAGGTCCGGCTGTTCCTTCTCGACCAGCTTGAGCAGGGTGCGGGCGGCGGTCAGCGGCTGGATCGCCTGGTCGGTCACGACATGGATGGCGCGGTTGGCGCCCATGGCCAGGCCGTTGCGCAGGTGCGCCTGGGCATCGGCCGGTGCGATCGTGGCGACCACGACCTCGGTGGCGATGCCCTTGTCGCGCAGGCGCAGCGCTTCTTCCAGCGCGATTTCATCGAACGGGTTGGGGGACAGCTTGACGCCGTCGGTGACCACGCCGGAACCGTCCGGCTTGACCTGAATGCGGACGTTGTAGTCCACCACGCGCTTGTACGCGACGAGGATTTTCATCTGGTGCTGGATCCTTCAATAACGGGAGAACGTCCGGTTCTTTGACTAGCAACCGGTTCGGGGGTGGGACAGCGATTCTAACTGGCGCAAGGGCACCATGCGAATGCGTATGGTTATGCTGCAGCGCGTCATGAAATCGACGGAAAACGCCGACTGTTCACGCTGCACGGGCAGTCGTGAAGACGGCCGCCATGTATCCTGTGGCGCTGAGTCGGGGCGCCACCAGGCCCCCTGCACGCACATCGAACAGGAGAACGGGTAGTGCCCACATGGCTTGTCACCGGCGGAGCCGGATTCATTGGCGGTAACTTTGTCCTCGAAGCGGTCGCCAAAGGCGTGCGCGTCATCAATCTCGATGCGCTGACCTACGCGGGCAACCTCAAGACGCTGGCCTCGCTGGACGGCAACCCGGACCACGTGTTTGTCGAGGGCGACATCGGCGACCAGGCGCTGGTCTCGCGCCTGCTGGCCGAGCACCAGCCCGACGCGGTGCTGAACTTCGCCGCCGAAAGCCACGTGGACCGTTCCATCGACGGCCCGGGCGCGTTCATCCAGACCAACGTGGTGGGCACCCTGGCGCTGCTGGAAGCCGTACGCGATTACTGGAAGGCGCTGCCGGACGACAAGGGCCAGGCGTTCCGCTTCCTGCACGTCTCCACCGATGAGGTCTACGGCACCCTCGGCGAGACCGGCAAGTTCAGCGAGACCACCCCGTATGCGCCCAACTCGCCGTACTCGGCGTCCAAGGCGGCCTCGGACCATCTGGTGCGCGCGTTCCACCACACCTACGGGCTGCCGGTGCTGACCACCAACTGCTCCAACAACTACGGCCCGTACCACTTCCCCGAGAAGCTGATCCCGCTGGTGATCGCCAAGGCCCTGGCCGGCGAACCGCTGCCGGTCTACGGCGATGGCAAGCAGGTGCGCGACTGGCTGTTCGTCAGCGACCACTGCGAAGCGATCCGCACCGTGCTGGCCAAGGGCCAGATCGGTGAGACCTACAACGTCGGCGGCAACTCCGAGAAGCAGAACATCGAAGTGGTGCAGGCGATCTGCGCACTGCTCGATGCACGCCGCCCGCGTGAGGATGGCCAGCCGCGCGCCAGCCAGATCACCTACGTGACCGACCGCCCCGGCCATGACCGCCGCTACGCGATCGATGCCTCCAAGCTCAAGGACCAGCTGGGCTGGGAGCCGAAGTACACCTTCGAGCAGGGCATCGGCTTCACCGTGGACTGGTACCTGGACAACCAGGACTGGGTCAACGGCGTGCTCGACGGCAGCTACCGCCTGCAGCGCATCGGCACCACCGCCTGAGCGCGGTGATCACCAGACAGAGGACAACCGCATGACTCAACGCAAGGGCATCATCCTCGCAGGTGGTTCGGGCACGCGCCTGTATCCGATCACCAAGGGCGTCAGCAAGCAGCTGCTGCCCGTGTACGACAAGCCGATGATCTACTACCCGCTCAGCGTGCTGATGCTGGCCGGGATCCGCGACGTGCTGATCATCAACACGCCGCACGAGCAGGCGCTGTTCCAGAGCCTGCTCGGCGATGGCTCGCAGTGGGGCATGAACATCGAGTACGCCGTGCAGCCGAGTCCGGACGGGCTGGCGCAGGCCTACCTGATCGGCAAGGACTTCATCGGCGGCAAGCCGAGCTGCCTGGTGCTGGGCGACAACATCTTCCACGGTCATGGCCTGCGTGAAGTGCTGCGCAATGCCGACCAGCGCGATACCGGTGCCACGGTGTTCGGTTACTGGGTCAATGATCCGGAGCGCTACGGCGTGGCCGAATTCGACAAAGCCGGCAAGGTCATCGATCTGGTCGAGAAGCCCGAAAAGCCGCGTTCGAACTATGCCGTCACCGGCCTGTACTTCTACGACGGCAACGCCAGCGATTACGCCGCGGAGCTGAAGCCGTCGCCGCGCGGCGAACTGGAGATCACCGATCTCAACCAGCGTTACCTGCGCGAGGGCAACCTGCATCTGGAAGCGCTGGGTCGTGGCTATGCGTGGCTGGATACCGGCACCCACCAGTCGCTGCTGGAAGCCTCCAACTTCATCGAGACCATCCAGACCCGCCAGGGCCTGCAGGTCTGCTGCCCGGAAGAAATCGCCTTCGGCCAGGGCTGGATCAACGCCGAGCAGCTGGAGAGGCTGGCAGCGCCGCTGATCAAGAACGGCTACGGCCAGTACCTGCACACGCTGGCTGTGCGAGGAGTGGTGCCGTGAAGATTGTCGACACCAAGCTGCCGGGTTGCGTGGTGATCGAGCCGGCCGTGTTCGGCGACGAGCGCGGCTTCTTCTTCGAGACCTGGAACGCGGCCCGCTTCGGTGAGCATGGACTGCCGACGAAATTCGTACAGAGCAACGTCTCCAGCTCGTCCAAGGGCGTGCTGCGCGGCCTGCACTATCAGTGGCCGCGGCCGCAGGGCAAGCTGGTCAGCGTGCTTGAAGGCGAAGTCTACGACGTGGCGGTGGATATCCGTCGTGGCTCGCCGACCTTCGGCCAGTGGGCCGCCGTGGTGCTGAGCGCGGAGAACAAGAAGCAGTTCTGGATTCCGGAAGGCTTCGCGCATGGTTTCGCCGTGCTGTCCGAACGGGCGATTTTCAGCTACCTCTGCACCGAGGTGTACCTGAAGGACTTCGACGCCGGCGTCCGCTGGAACGATGCCGACATCGCCGTCGACTGGCCGATCAGCGCACCCACGCTGTCGGCCAAGGACGAGTCTGCGCCGTTCCTGAAGGACATCGCCGAGGACCGCCTGCCGGTCTACCAGCCGTGACGATCCTGCTGCTGGGGGCCAATGGCCAGCTTGGCCAGGAACTGCAACGCGCGCTGGCCCCGCTGGGTACGATCGTGGCGACCACCCGCAGTGGCGCGCTGCCCGATGGCAGCGCGTGCGAAGTGGCCGACTTCGACCAGCCCGCCTCGCTAACCGCACTGCTGGACCGCGTCCGGCCGGCGCTGGTGGTCAATGCCGCCGCCTACACCGCGGTGGACCGGGCCGAGGACGACCGGGAGGCGGCTTTCCGTGCGAACGCCGAAGCCCCCGGTGTACTGGCGCACTGGTGTGCGCAGGCCAGCGTCCCGTTGGTGCATTACTCCACCGATTACGTGTTCGACGGGCAGGGCACGCGCCCGTACCGGGAAGACGATGCGACCGCCCCGCTGGGCGTGTATGGCGCCAGCAAGCTGGCCGGTGAGCAAGCCATCCGTGCGGCCGGTGGACGCCACCTGATCTTCCGCACCGCGTGGGTATACGCTTCCCACAGCGCCAACTTCCTGCGCACGATGCTGCGGGTGGGGGCGGAGCGCGACGTACTGCGCGTGGTGGCGGATCAGGTTGGTACGCCGACGCCGGCAGCGTTGATTGCCGATGTGACCGCGCAGGCGCTGCAGCACGACGGCGCACTGTCGGGCACGTGGCATCTGACCGCCAAAGGCGAGACCAGCTGGCACGGCTTTGCCGAAGCGATCTTTGCGGACGCGGTAGCAACAGGCGTGCTGCCGCGGGCACCGATCGTCGAGGCGATCTCCACGGCCGAGTACCCGACGCCGGCCAAGCGCCCCGCCTATTCGCACCTGGATGTGGCGAAGCTGGAGCAGGACTTCGGCGTCGTGCTGCCACGCTGGCAGGACGGTCTGAAGCGGGTCATCGCGGACTGTTGACCCAGGCGTAGAGCCACGCCATGCGTGGCTGACGCGGTGTCAGGATTCCAGGCAGGGCAGCCACGCATGGCGTGGCTCTACCCGCAATAAAAAAAACCCGGCCTTGGCCGGGTTTTCTGTTTATCTGTCTGGCGTCGATCAGGTACGCCCGTACGTATCCTCAAACCGCACGATATCGTCCTCGCCCAGATAGCTGCCGGACTGCACTTCGATCAGCTCCAGCGGCAACTTGCCCGGGTTCTTCAGGCGATGGGTCACGCCCAGCGGGATGTAGGTGCTCTGGTTCTCGGTGAGCAGCAGCACTTCCTCACCCCGCGTGACCTCAGCCGTACCGCTGACCACGATCCAGTGCTCGGCACGGTGGTGGTGCATCTGCAGGCTCAGCGTCGCGCCCGGCTTGACCGTGATGCGCTTGACCTGGAAGCGGGCGCCATTGTCGATCGAGTCGTAGGCGCCCCACGGGCGGTATACCTTGCGGTGCCAGGTCGCTTCGGGACGGCCATCGGCCTTGATCCGCGCGACCACCTGCTTGATCTCCTGCATGCGGTCGCTCTTGCCGACCATGACCGCATCATCGGTCTCGACCACGATCACGTCATCCAGGCCGACCAGCGCGATCAGGCGCTCGCCGTAGGCGAAGGTGTTGCGGCAGTCGATCGCGATCACGTCGCCGTGGTGCGCGTTGCCCTTGCCATCCTGTTCGGACACGTCACGCAGCGCGGTCCACGAACCGACATCGTTCCAGCCGGCATCCAGCGGCACGACCACGGCGTCGGCGGTCTTTTCCATCACCGCGTAGTCGATGGAATCCGACGGCACGGCGGCGAAGGCGTCTTTGTCCAGGCGGGTGAAATCGCTGTCGCGGCGCGCCTGCTGCCAGGCGGTGCGGCTGCCGGCCAGCATGGCGGGATTGAACGTCTCCAGCTCGGCCAGGAAGCGCGAGGCCTTGAACAGGAACATGCCGCTGTTCCAGAAATACTCGCCCGACTGCACGTACGCGCTGGCGGTTTCCGCATCCGGCTTCTCGACAAACCGATCCACGGCGCGTACATCACCACCGGAAGCGGCCTTGATATAGCCGTAGCCCGTTTCCGGGCCGGTCGGCACGATGCCGAACGTCACCAGCTTGCCGGACTCCGCTGCCGGTACCGCACGCAGTACGGCAGCGCGGAACGCCTGTTCGTCGGCGATTACATGGTCCGACGGCAGCACCAGCAGCAGCGCATCATCACCGTCGCGGGTCGCTTCCAGCGCGGCCACCGCGATCGCCGGGGCGGTGTTGCGGCCAATCGGCTCCAGCAGGATTGCCTGCGGCTGCACGCCCAGCTGCTGCAGCTGCTCGGCGGCGACGAAGCGGTGCTCCTCGTTGGCGACGATCAGCGGCGCGCGGCCGGCGATCGCTGCCACACGCTGCCAGGTGGCCTGCAGCATGGTCTGTTCGCCGGCCAATGCCAGGAACTGCTTGGGGTAGGACTCGCGCGACAGTGGCCACAGACGGGTGCCGGAGCCGCCGGAAAGGATGACGGGAAGAAGGTTCTGCATGGTGGGGGTACTCGCCTCAGGCGTCCTTGAGCAATTGGGAAATTTCATCGGTGCGTGCGCGCAGCAGCGCTGCGTCGCCGCGGGTTTCAACATTCAGGCGCAGCAGCGGCTCGGTGTTGGAACTGCGCAGGTTGAAGCGCCACTCGCCGAAATCGGCGCTGATGCCATCGGTGTGGTCCAGTGCCGGCGCCTGCGCGGCGTAATGCTCCATCACGCGGGCGACGGAGCGCTTGGCATCGGCGACCTTGAAATTGATCTCGCCGCTGCACGGGAACTTCTGCATGCGCGCTTCGACCAGATCGGCCAGCGAACGGCCGGACTCGGACACCAGCGCGGCGATCAGCAGCCACGGGATCATGCCGGAATCGGCGTAGGCGAACTCGCGGAAATAATGGTGCGCACTCATCTCGCCGCCGTAGACGGCATTTTCCGAGCGCATTTTTTCCTTGATGAACGCGTGGCCGCTCTTGCACAGCACCGGCTGGCCACCGGCTTCCTCGACCATTTCCACCGTGTTCCAGGTCAGGCGCGGGTCGTGCACGATCTTGCCGCCGGGCTGGCGCGCGAGGATCGCCTGGGCAAGCAGACCGACCAGGTAATAGCCTTCGATGAAGCGGCCGTTATGGTCGAAGAAGAAGCAGCGGTCGAAGTCGCCATCCCAGGCGATGCCGAAGTCCGCGCCATGCTCGCGCACGGCCTGCGCGGTGAGCTCGCGGTTTTCCGGCAGCAGCGGATTGGGGATGCCATTCGGGAAGCTGCCATCGGGCTCGTGGCAGATGCGGATGAACTCCAGCGGCAGGTGCGGGGCGAGCAGATCCACGATCGTGCCGGCGCCGCCGTTGCCGGCATTGACGACCAGCTTCAAGGGCTTGAGGGCCTTGGGCTCGATGTAGCTCAGCAGGTGCGCGATGTAGGCGCTCTTGTCCGGATGCGACTGCAAGCCGGCGCTCGGCTCGGCGGCGGGGGCCTGGTCGGCCTCGACCGCATCGGAGATCGCGAACAGGCCGGTATCGGAGCTGATCGGGCGGGCCTGCTCCTTGACCAGCTTCATGCCGTTGTAATCCATCGGATTATGGCTGGCGGTGACCATGACCCCCCCGGCCGCCTTCAGGTGGTCCACCTGGAAATAGACTTCCTCGGTTCCGCACAGCCCGATGTCGAGCACCTCGCGGCCGGCGCCGCGCAGGCCGGCTGCCAGCGCATCCTGCAGGGCCCCGCTGGTGAGGCGGACATCGTGGCCCACCACCACCGTGCCGGGCGACAGCTGCGCCGCCAGGGCCACGCCGATGCGACGGGCCAGATCTTCGTTCAGTTCATCCGGAACCCGGCCGCGGATGTCGTACGCCTTGAATGCGGGGAGCGTCATCTATTCAGTCCTTCTGACAGTCAGCGCACTAGTTTAGCCGCTGCCGTGTATGGGAATCGTTTTCACCGGGGCGGGCCGGGTCAATGCCGGAGCCCGGGGGCAGGGAAAGCCCCGGGCAATGGCTACAATGGCCGCTTACATCAACGAGGTGAGGGCGTAGATGAGCAAGTCCCCAGACAACGCCGGGCGACGTGGAAAGCAGTACGCCAGTGCGGCTGAAGCGCTGCAAGGCGCCATCGCCGATGGCCAGACCCTGGCGGTCGGCGGGTTCGGCCTGTGCGGTATTCCCGAGGCCCTGATCGCCGCGCTGCGCGATTCCGGTGCCAAGGATCTGACCGTGATCTCCAACAATGCGGGCGTGGATGGCTTTGGCCTCGGCCAGCTGCTGGCGACCCGCCAGATCCGGAAAATGATCTCGTCCTACGTGGGCGAGAACAAGGAATTCGAGCGCCAGTACCTGGCCGGTGAGCTGGAGCTGGAGTTCAACCCGCAGGGCACCCTGGCCGAGCGCCTGCGTGCCGGCGGTGCCGGCATCCCGGCCTTCTTCACCGCAACCGGCTACGGCACGGTGGTGGCCGAGGGCAAGGAAACCCGCGAATTCGATGGCAAGCACTACGTGATGGAGACCGCGCTGCGCGCCGACGTCGCGCTGGTCAAGGCGTGGAAGGCCGACGAGGCCGGCAACCTGGTGTTCCGCAAGACCGCGCGCAACTTCAACCCGGCCTGCGCGATGGCCGGCAAGCTGTGCATCGTGGAAGTGGAAGAGGTGGTGCCGGTGGGCAGCATCGACCCGGACCAGGTGCACCTGCCGGGCATCTACGTGCACCGCATCGTGCACAACCCGCACCCCGAGAAGCGTATCGAACAGCGTACCGTGCGCCAGGAGGCGAACTGAGATGGCCTGGACCCGCGATGAAATGGCACAGCGCGCCGCGCGCGAACTGACCGACGGCGCCTACGTGAACCTGGGTATTGGCCTGCCGACCCTGGTCGCCAACCACATTCCCGACGGTGTGGATGTCTGGTTGCAGTCCGAAAATGGCCTGCTCGGCATCGGCCCGTTCCCGACCGAGGCCGAGGTCGACGCCGACCTGATCAATGCCGGCAAGCAGACGGTGACCGCACGCGCAGGCGCCAGCTACTTCGGCAGCCACGACAGCTTCGCGATGATCCGCGGCGGCCACATCAACCTGGCCATCCTCGGCGCGATGCAGGTCACCGACAAGGGCGACCTCGCGAACTGGATGGTGCCGGGCAAGATGGTCAAGGGCATGGGCGGGGCGATGGATCTGGTCGCCGGCGTGCAGCGCGTGGTGGTGCTGATGGAGCACACCGCCAAAAGCGGCGAGCACAAGATTCTGCCCGAGTGCAATCTGCCGCTGACCGGTGTCGGCGTGGTGGACCGCATCATCACCGACCTTGCCGTGTTCGATGTCACTGACACGGGCCTGGTGCTGGTCGAGGCGGCTCCGGGCGTGGGTATGGATGAGTTGAAGGAAAAGACCGGCGTGGCCTTCGTCCAAGCCTGATTGCCATCGCTGCCGTGGTGTCCGTTCAACGGGCACCACGCTGGCTCCTGAGGAAGGCCATGGACCTGCATCTGCGCGACGCTGAAGTGAGTTGGCACCGTCACTGGCTCTCCCGCGACACCGCCGACACCCTCCAGCGCACGCTCCGCGACGACGTCCCATGGGAGGTGCACACGATCCGGATGTTCGGCCGCCAGGTCGATTCCCCGCGCCTGAGCTGCTGGATGGGCGACCCGGCCGCGCGCTACCGCTATTCCGGTACCGAGTTCGTGCCGCAGCCCTGGCATCCGGCGCTGCTGCCGCTGCGCGATCAGCTGGCGGCCTGCTGTGGCCATGCGTTCAACAGCGTGCTGCTCAACCGCTACCGCGATGGCGATGATGGGATGGGCTGGCACAGCGACAACGAGCCCGAACTGGGGCCGGCACCGGTGATCGCGTCATTGAGTCTGGGCGCGGCGCGGCGGTTCCTGCTGCGGCGCCGGGACGACCATGCGAAGAAGGCCGAGGTCCTGCTGGACCATGGCGATCTGCTGGTGATGGGCGGGCAGACCCAGCGCCATTACCAGCATTCGCTGCCGAAGAGCGCCCGGCCGCTGGCCGAGCGCCTGAATCTCACGTTCCGCTGGATCAACGCACCCGGGCAGGGGTGACCGCGCTGCGGGCGTGATCCTGCTCGCCGGTCACCAGCGTCCAGCCCACCACGTTCGTGGTCAGCGTCTGCAGGCCCTGTTCCAGCGCGGCGGTGACCTGGGCGACGTCGGTGCTGCCGACCGGGTTTTCCTGGCGGAAGGTGCGGTCGGCGACCACGCGCTGGTCGATCACGTGGATCAGCTTGGCGTTGACTTCGATCAGCGCGGTCGGCGTAGCCTGGCCGCGGTAGTCGGCTTCGAAGCGGCGCACGTCCATGGCCAGTTTGTAGTCGGCCCGGATGCCGGTGGTGACCCGGGCCACCCCGTTGATGCGACCGGAATCCTCGAAACCGCGCACCAGCGCGTCATCGAGCATGTCGGTGGCCGGCTGGGCCCAGCTCACGCCCTTGTAGACCTCCAGTTCGGAGGGGGTCGGGCGCACGTTGATGCGCGGGCTGTCGACCACGCGCGCGGCGCTGGGCTTGACCAGTACCAGCTGCCAATCGACGGTCGGCCAGCTCGGGTCGGCCTGGATGCGGACCACGGGCGAATAGATGGTCACCGCGCTGCGCTCGTTGCTGCCCAGCAGCGAGCAGCCGCCAAGCGCGGCGATCAGGGCGATCGGCAGCAGAGGCCGGAACAAGGTCGGGCGGCTCATTTGGGTTCGAACTCCTTGGGTGCGTCGCGGCCGAGCAGATAACGTGCCGGGTTGTTGTCCAGGCGGTCGCTGACCCGGCGCAGATCGCGGATCAGCCCGCGCAGCTCGGTCAGGGTCGGGCCAAGCTGGGCCAGGCCATCGTTGGCGAAGCTGTTGATCGCCGCACGGTTCTCGCCAAGGATCGAATCGGCGTTTCCGGCGGCCGAATCCAGCTTGCTCAGCGTGGTTTCCAGTTTGTCCAGGATCGGTGGCAGCTGCTGCACCAGATTCTTGTCCAGGCGCTGGATGGTGCCGTTGGTGCTCTTGAGGGTGACGTCCAGGCTGCGTGCGGCATCGCGCGCGCTGAGCAGCAGCGCCTGGGTGCCCTGGTCACGGTCGGCCAGGCCGCCGCTGATGGTTTCCAGGTTGGCCAGGGTCGCGTTGATGCTGGCCACGTTGCGGTCGCTCAGCACCTGGTCCATGCGCTCGACGATGCGGTTGGCCACGTCGGTGATGTTCTGCAGCGCCGACGGCGTGGTCGGGATGATCGGGGCCGGGTCCTTGTTGACCGCGGTCAGCGCGGCGGACTGCGGCGTGCCGCCACTGAGCTGGATGATCGACGGACCGGTCAGGCTGGTGATCGCCAGTTTGGCGCGGGTGTCGGTCTTGACCGGCGTATTGGAGTTCAGCCGGATCCGCGCGACCACCTGGCGCGGATCGTCCGGGACCAGGTTCAACTCGGTGATCGAGCCGACCGCGATGCCGTTGTACTGCACCGGGCTGCCCACCGACAGGCCGGTGACGGCCTCGCGGAACACCACGCGGTATTCCGTCCAGGTGCGGTCGGAGGAGTACTTGGCGGCCCACAGGCCGAAGGCCAGCAGCGCCAGTCCCACCACCAGGGTGAAGGCGCCGATCAGGACGTAATTGGCTTTGGTTTCCATGGCTTACTCGCTCTCGTGCTTTGCATCGCGCGCAGCACGCGCGCGCGGTCCGTGGAAGTACTCCTGGATCCACGGGTGGTCCAGTTGTTCGATCTCGTGCAGCGGGGCATTGGCGATGACCTTCTTGTCGGCCAGCACCGCCACCCGGTCACAGATCGCATACAGCGTGTCCAGATCATGTGTGATCAGGAAGACAGTCAGGCCCAGCGCTTCCTGCAGGGTCTTGATCAGGCGGTCGAACGCGGCCGCGCCGATCGGGTCCAGCCCGGCCGTGGGCTCGTCCAGGAACAGCAGCGGCGGGTCCAGCGCCAGCGCGCGGGCCAGGCCGGCGCGCTTGCGCATGCCGCCGGACAGCTGCGAGGGCAGCTTGTTGATCGCATCGGCGGGCAGGCCGGCCAGCTTCACCTTGAGCAGGGCCAGTTCGTAATGCCAGCGCTCGGGCAGCTCGCCGTGATGTTCCTTCAACGGCACCTGCACGTTCTCGCCCACGGTCAGCGAGGAGAACAGCGCACCATCCTGGAACAGCACGCCGGTATTGCGTTCGATATGCAGGCGGTTGGCCGGGTCGCTGGAGCGGGCATCGACGCCGAGCACCTCGATCTGACCATCGTCAGGCGTGCGCAGGCCGAGGATGCTGCGCATCAACACCGATTTGCCGGTGCCCGAGCCGCCGACCACGCCGAGGATCTCGCCGCGACGCACATCCAGGTCCAGCCCGTCGTGTACCACCTGCGCACCGAAACGGTTGGTCAGCCCGCGCACGCGGATCAGCAATTCGCCGTCATCGCTGGCGGCAGCGTCGCGGTCAGGGGCCGGCGCGGTGTCGGTGATCATCGGTTACCAGCCCATCTTCATGAACCACAGCGCGGCGAACGCGTCGAGGATGATCACCAGCGAAATGGCCTGCACCACGCTGGAGGTGGTGCGCTCGCCGACCGACTGCGCGGTGCCTTCCACCTTCAGGCCTTCCAGGCAGCCGATCAGGCCGATCACCAGCGCGAACACCGGCGCCTTGGACAGGCCCACCAGCATGTTGCGCACTTCCATGGTGTCGTGCATCCGCGCGATGTACATCTGCGGCGGGATATCCAGATCGAACGCACCCACGGTGATGCCACCGGCCAGGCCGGCGACCATCGCGATGAAGGTCAGCAGCGGCAGGGTGATCAGCAGGGCGATCAGCCGCGGCAGCACCAGCAGATCGACCGGGTCCAGGCCCAGCGTCTTCATCGCGTCGATTTCTTCGCGCGCCTTCATCGCACCGATCTGCGCGGTGAACGCACTGGCGGTGCGGCCGGCCAGCACGATCGCGGTCAACAGCACGGCGAACTCGCGCAGGAAGGCGATGCTGACCAGTTCGACCACGTAGATCTCGGCGCCGAAGTCGCGCAGGATCGTGGAGCCGAGGAAGGCGATCACCGCGCCCACCAGATACGAAAGCAGTGCCACCAGCGGCACCGCATCCAGGCCGACCTGTTCCATCTGGGCGACGGTGGCGGTGAGACGGAAACGGCGCGGTTCCTTGATCAGGCGCGCGCCCTTGACCAGGTTCTCGCCGAGGAAGCTGGCCAGCGCCACGATGTTGTGGCCCATGCCGTGCACGCTGACACCCAGCCGTTCCAGTGCGGCCAGCACGCCGAAGTCGCGCTTGGCCTTGGGCCGGTCGTCGGCGACTTCCTCGATGGTGGAGACCAGCGCACGATGCTCCTCGCGGAACGTCACCGCGTCCTCGCCGAGATCGGCGCGGTGGGCCACGCGCAGCAGCTGCAGCACGCCGGCCGAGTCGAGCAGGGTGATCCCGCTGGCGTCCAGACCGGTCACCTTCTCAGGAAGGCCG
The DNA here is from genome assembly GCF_039673205.1 of Stenotrophomonas sp. TWI809. Taxonomy (NCBI): domain Bacteria; kingdom Pseudomonadati; phylum Pseudomonadota; class Gammaproteobacteria; order Lysobacterales; family Lysobacteraceae; genus Stenotrophomonas; species Stenotrophomonas sp. TWI809. The sequence continues at coordinate 56,072 of NZ_JBDJLE010000011.1, forward strand.
CGCAGCACCTCGGCCGCGTCCAGCGCGGTGCGTAAAGTCCAATGACCAGACAACCGGATCAGACCGGGGTCTTGGGCATCCTGCTCGAGATGGGGGGCTTGGTCTGAGGTCATGTAGGCGTCCTGCGCGCAGCATAACCTGTCCGGGTGCATGGCTCGCGTATGCGCCGGACCGGGCTGAACGCGTTGCTCGGCAACACCGGGGGCGTCATGCCGCGATGCGATGCCACCGGGATTCTTCAGGCCGGGGCGTGTTCGGGTAATACTACGGCGCATGTCTGCCGACGCCCCCACCATCGTTGCACCACCGGCCACCTACGCACAGCGCGTGGCCTTCGTTTCGGAAATGGCCGGGCGCCTGCACAGCTATGGCACTACCGCGCAGCGGCTGGAAGCCGCCGTGGTCGCGCTGGCGCAGCGGCTGGACCTGGATTGCGAGCCGTGGTCGAACCCGACCGGCCTGATCCTGAGTTTCAGCGACCCGACCAAGGCGATCGGTTCATCGGACATCACCCGCGTGATCCGGCTGGCACCGGGCGAGAACGACCTGCATAAACTCAGCATCGCCGACCAGATCACCGATGCGGTGGCCAACGGCACCATGAGCATCGCGCAGGGGCATACCGCGCTGCGCCAGCTGGACAAGGATCCCGGCCGCTGGGGCAAGATCCGCACCATTCTTTCCTACAGCCTGGGCGCAGCGGGCGTGGCCGGCCTGTGGAAACTGCCGTGGCTGGATATCGCCACCGCCGGCGTGATCGGTCTGCTGATCGGCGTCATGGGCATGTATACCGACCGCCGCCCGGCCACGCGCGAGGCCAACGAAGCGTTGGCGGCCCTGCTGGCCGGCTCGGTGGCGACGCTGGTGGCCTCCTTCATCGGGGCGCTCAACCTCAATACGGTGATCATCGCCTCGCTGGTGGTGCTGCTGCCCGGGATGTCGCTGACCAATGCGGTCAATGAGCTGGCCAGCCAGCACTGGGTCTCCGGCACGGCGCGGTTTGCCGGTGCGGTGACCACGATCCTGAAACTGACGGTGGGCGCGGTGATCGCGGTGACCCTGTCCGGCATCGTCGGGCTGGAACCGCTGGTGCGCGCCTCGCGGCCGCAGGCCGATTGGGTCGAGTGGGGGGCGCTGCTGCTGGCGGCGTTCGCGTTCGCGATGTTGTTCAAGGCCAACCGCCGCGATTTCCCCTGGGTGATGGCGGCGGCGGTCGCCGGTTATGCGATCTCCAAATTCGCGGGCCAGGCGTGGGGCATTCCGGCCGGCATTTTCATGTCCGCGATGCTGCTGACCGCCGCCGGCAATCTGTTTGGCCGGCTGGCGCAGCGCCCGGGCGCGATCATCCGCCTGCCCGGCATCATCATGCTCGTGCCCGGCAGTACCAGCCTGCGCGGCGTGCTGACGCTGGTCCAGCAGCAGGACATGAGCGCCGGCCAGACCGTGCTGATGACCGTGCTCAACGTGGTGATGGCGCTGGTGGCCGGCCTGCTGTTCGGCAATCTGCTGATCCCGGCGCGCAAGAATCTTTGACCCTTCCGGTCACCGCGCGCGCCATCAACGGGTACGAAAACGCCGGCGCGAGGCCGGCGTTTTCATGTGCAGCAGTGACTGACCGGCTTACTTCTTGATCAGGAACTCTTCAACCTTCTTGCCCTTGGCAGTATGCGCAGCCAGCCAGCGCGGCTGCTTGCCACGGCCGGTCCAGGTTTCCTTCGGGTTGGCCGGGTTGCGATACTTCGGAGCGACCTTGCCGAGCTTGCGCACGGCCTTGGCCGGGGCCTTGGTGGCCTTGCTCGCGGCACGGCCACGTGCGGCCGGGGCGGCACCGCCGAACAGTTCTTCCACCGAATAGCCCTGGGCCTTGGCCAGCTTGGTCAGCTGTGCGCGGACCTTGGTGATCGCCGGACGCTTGGCCACGATGGTCTGCTGCTTCTTGGCGTTCTTGATCAGCGCGCCCAGCTCTTTGGCGGACAGGCCGCTCAGGTCGATACTCATCTACTACTCCGCAATATATGAAGGACAGGGTGAGCCGGTCCTTGGCGTCGGAAACAGCATACATTCTCTTTTGCGAAATACACAAACAAACCGGAGTTATTGAAACCGGGTCCGCCATTGAAAAGGCCGGGTTATTCACCCGGCCTTTGTCATTACTTCGTCAATTTTGCCAGCAGCGCGTCCTTGTCGAGGACCTCCGCTTCGGCGGCATTGCGCGCGCGGTACTCGAACGTGCCGGCGGCGACGCCGCGTTCGGACACCACGATCCGGTGCGGGACGCCGATCAGTTCCATGTCGGCGAACATCGCGCCCGGGCGCAGGCCGCGGTCATCCAGCGCCACATCCAGGCCGGCGGCCTGCAACTGCGCAAGCAGCTCGGCGGCGGTGGACGACACGGTCTCGTCCTGCTTCGGATTGATCATGCAGACCACGACCTGCCACGGCGCCATCGCGTCCGGCCAGATAATGCCGGCATCGTCGTGATTCTGTTCGATCGCCGCCGCCACGATGCGCGAAATGCCGATGCCGTAGCAGCCCATCGCCAACACCGCAGCCTTGCCGTTTTCGTCAAGCACGGTCGCATTCAACGCCTGCGCATACTGGCGGCCGAGCTGGAACACATGGCCGACTTCGATGCCGCGCGCGATCTTGAGTTCACCGCCATCGGCGGCACGATCACCGGCCTTGGCGTTGCGGATGTCCGCCACTTCCGGTTCGGGCAGGTCGCGGCCCCAGTTGACGCCGGCGATATGGGCACCGGCTTCGTTGGCACCGATGACGAAATCGGCCAGCGCGGCGACGTCGCGGTCGGCCACGATGCGGATCGGCTGGGCCGGATTGAGCGGGCCGAGGAAGCCCGGCTCGCTGCCCAGATGCGTGGCGATCTCCGCCTCGCTGGCCATGCGGTAGCCCTGCAGACCCTCGACCTTGCCCAGCTTGATTTCATTGACGTCGTGATCGCCGCGCACCAGCGCCAGCACGAAGCCGGCCTCGCTCATGATCGCGACCGACTTGACGGTGCGCTCCAGGCCCAGACCGAGCAGGGCGGCGACGGCTTCGCAGGTCTTCTGCGTGGGCGTATCGATCCTGCGCAGCGCTTCGCTGGCGGCCGGGCGCTCGCCCGGGGCCGCGGCGATGGCCGCTTCCATGTTGGCCGCGTAATCCGAGCCGGTGGAAAACACCAGCGCGTCTTCGCCCGACTCGGCGATCACGTGGAATTCCTGCGAGGCGTCGCCACCGATCGCGCCGGAGTCGGCCTGCACCATGCGGAAATCCAGGCCCAGGCGGGTGAAGATGCGGCTGTAGGCCGACTTCATGTTTTCGTATTCGCGCACCAGGCACGCATCGTGCAGGTGGAAGGAATAGGCATCCTTCATCAGGAATTCGCGCGAGCGCATCACGCCGAAGCGCGGGCGGATCTCATCGCGGAACTTGGTCTGGATCTGGAAGAAATTGACCGGCAGCTGCTTGTAGCTGGACAGCTCCTGGCGCGCGAAGTCAGCGGCAGCCTCTTCCGCGGTCGGGCTGTAGCAGAACACCTGCTCCTTGCGATCCTTGAGCTTCAGCAGCTGCGGGCCGAACTTTTCCCAGCGGCCGGTGGCTTCCCACAGTTCCTTGGGCTGGATGGTCGGAATCTGGAATTCCACCGCGCCGGCCCGCTCCATTTCCTCACGCACGATGCGCTCGACCTTGCGCAGCACGCGCAGGCCCAGCGGCGACCAGGTGTACAGCCCCGAGGCCAGCTTGCGGATCATGCCCGCGCGCAGCATCAAGCGGTGGCTGGTCAGCTCCGCGTCGCTGGGGGTTTCCTTGGTGGTGTGCAGGTGGAACTGGGAGAGGCGCATCGTCGGCTTCGCTGAACGGCAGAAGCCGATATTCTGCCAGTCCGGCCGCCGCGATGGGTGTTGCGGTTGGTTTTGGCCGCCTCGACGGGGCCGGTGGCTCAGGCCTTGGGGGTGCAGTAGGCCTGGATGGCGGCCTCGGCCAGGGTCTTCTGGGCGCTGCGCTGCTCGTCGGTCAGGGCGGTATCGGCCGTGCCGTCGCCATCGGCGTCCTGCATGACCTTGCCCGGCCCGTTGAGCAGGGTGAGATTGCCGCGGGCGTCGGTGCAGGCCTTGTTCTCGGCCGGGGCGGCGGCGGTCTCGCGCGGGAGCGGGTCCCGGTTCTCGACCTGGCGGGCCTCGTACTTCTGCCCGGCCGGTGGCTTCTCCGAATACTGGGTGACGCCGTTGGCATCTTTCCACTTGTAGACAGTGCCGGCGCTGGCCGTGGCGCTGGCGAGCAGCAGCAGGCCGCTCAGACGGGACAGGGCACGCATGGCAACTCCGGGAACGGGGCAGAACCGCGATTGCAGCACCCCGGGCCGGTGCTGGCAAGCTAAACTGGCCGCATGGATCAGATGAAACCCCCGCCGCGCTCGCGCAGCATTTACCTGCTGCCCAACCTGTTCACCACCGCAGGCCTGTTCGCCGGCTTCTACGCGATCATCGCCGCGGCCAACGGCGACTTCGTGAATGCCGCGGTCGCGGTGTTTGTCGCGGCGGTCATGGACGGCCTGGACGGCCGCGTGGCCCGCCTGACCGGCACCAGCAGCGAATTCGGCGTGCAGTACGACTCGCTGGCCGATCTGGTCAGCTTCGGCATGGCCCCGGCCCTGGTGATGTACCACTGGTCGCTGTCCTGGCTGAAGTTCGACGACCCGGTGATGGGCCGCGTCGGCTGGGCGGTCGCCTTCCTGTATGCCGCCTGCGCCGCGCTGCGCCTGGCCCGTTTCAATACCCAGGTCAGCGTGGTCGATAAACGCTGGTTCATCGGCCTGGCCAGCCCGGCCGCCGCGGGCCTGATGATGTCCTTCGTCTGGGCCTTCGCCGATGGCAACCTCGGCTGGGACGGCAACCAGCTGCGCTATGTCGCGCTGGGCGTGACCCTGGTGGCGGCGCTGCTGATGGTGAGCCGGATCCGCTTCTGGAGCTTCAAGGGCAGTGGCGAGAAAGGACCGCGCGCCGATCGCGTGCCGTTCCTGGCGCTGGCCCTGGTGCCGATCGCCATCGCGATCATGGTCATCGATCTGCCGCGCGTGCTGTTCGCGGTAGGCGTGGTGTATGCCTTGTCAGGCCCGTGCTACTGGGCGTGGCAGCGCACCCGCAAGACGGTCGAGCCGAACGCGTGAGCGGGCAGGCGCTGCCGCCATTGTGGTCGCCGGCGCAGCAGTCCTGGCTGCAGGCGATGGGCTATACGGTGTTCGTCGACGGCAGTGTCGAGCCGGAGGCCGCTGCCGTACCTGATGTGCAGCTCAGCGCGGCGCCGCTCGCAGAGTCGTCCGTGCCCGTGCGCCAGTCGCGGCCGGCACCGGCGGTGGATGCGCCCGCACCGGTGCGCCGAAGCGCGCCGCGCACGGTCGAAGAAGGCGCGCCGCCGCCCGTTCCGGCGGCCACGCCGGCACGCGCAGGCGGAGGCCGCCGCGCCGCGGTGCGGATGCCCGATCGCCTGCAGATCGCCCTGCTACGCGCCTCCGGCTGCAACCCGGCCGAGCCGGACACCCAGGTCTTGATGGCCAGCTGGAACCTGGATGAACTGCGCAGCAGCGCCGCCGCCAAGCGCGCGTTGTGGCCGCAGCTGCGCGCCCTGCGCAAACGGGGCCGGTCGTGAGTGCGGTGAGCTCGCCGCGGCCGTTGTCGCTGCGCGCGCTGCGCGAAAGCGACCTCAATGCGGTGATGGCCATCGAGGTGCGCGGTTACCCGTACCCGTGGACCCGCGGCATCTTCCAGGACTGCCTGCGTGCCGGTTATCCCGGCCTGGCGATGGAAGAGGACGGCCTGCTGATGGGCTACGGCCTGCTCAGCATCGCCGCCGATGAAGCCCATATCCTCAACATCTGTGTGGACCCGCTGTGCCAGTCCCGTGGCCACGGCCGCTACCTGCTGCGCGCGCTGGTGAAGCTGGCACGCGACCATGGCGCGCACCGCGTGTTCCTGGAAGTGCGCCCGTCCAATACCTCGGCCGTGGCCCTGTACCACAGCGAAGGGTTCAATGAGATCGGCCGCCGGCCGCGCTATTACCCCGCCCGCGACGGGCGCGAGGATGCGCTGGTGATGGCGATCGAGCTGGTCGACGACGACATCCAGGTGATGCCGCCGCTCTGACGTCCCGATGTAGAGCCACCCCATGGGTGGCTGCTGTTCGATCCGGCCCGTACGGGGTGTGGCTGTCGGAGACAGGCGCAGCCACCCATGGGGTGGCTCTACGTGATCCGCAGCACCACTGCCCCGAGCACGATCAGGCCGGCGGCGATCCAGCGCTGGCGGGTGACCCGTTCGTGCAGGATCCAGGCCGAGATCAGGATGCCGAACAGGATCGAGGTTTCGCGCAGCGCGGCGATCATCGCAACCGGCGCCACGGTCATGGCCCACAGCGCCAGGCCGTAGGAGATCAGTGTCCCGAACCCGCCCACGATGTCGTAGGCCCAGTTGCGGCGCGCATAGTCACGCAGCGCGCCGGCGCGGGTGCACAGCGCCCACAGGGGCAGGGGCAGGCCGGAGAGCAGGAACAGCCACAGGGTGTAACTCACCGCCGCGCCCGAGTGGCGCGCGCCCCAGGCATCGACCAAGGTGTAGGTGGCGATGACGCCGGCATTGAGCAACGGCAGCCACAGATGCTGGCGCGAGGTGCCGCGGGTCATGCACAGGATGCCCAGGCAGATCAGCGCGATTCCGCTCCACGCGATCCACGCCAGGCGCTCACCCAGAAACAGCGTGCTGATCAGCGCTACCAGGATCGGCGCGCAGCCGCGCATCAGCGGGTAGGACGCGCTCATGTCGGTCAATTGGTAGGTACGTGCGACGAGGACGTAATACCCGACCTGGAGCAGGGTCGAGGTCGCCAGCCATGGCCAGCTCTGCGCGGCGGGTGTGGGCATGAACGGCAGCGCGATCGCGGCGATCACCGCCGCCGAGCCGGTGACCAGGATCGTGGTCAGCAGCGTGTCGGTGCCGCGTTTGACGATCGCGTTCCAGCTGGCATGCAGCAGGGCGGCGAACAGCACGATGCAGAAGAGGGACAGCGACATCGTGTCGGCGGTCATTCAATCCGTGGACGAACCCGCATCATGCCGCAGATGGGCAGCCATCGCGCTCGAAAGCGCGCGGGCCGGGCCCTACCTACGTTATCGGCCCAGGGTAGAGCCACCCCATGGGTGGCTGCACGCCATCCCGCCCCGGAAGGCAGCCACGCATGGCGTGGCTCTACCCTGGCCCCGCAGAAGCAGCCACGCATGGCGTGGCTCTACCCTGGCCCCGCAGAAGCAGCCATGCATGGCGTGGCTCTACCCTGGCCCCGCAGAAGCAGCCACGCATGGCGTGGCTCTACCCGTGCGCTTACAGCTTCGCGCGCTGCGAGCGCAGGCCATCCAGCTGGGCGGTCCATTCGACCAGGCGCACGCGCTCCTGCTCGACCACGGCCGCGGGCACCTTGTCGGTGAACTTGGCCAGCTTGGTCTCGCTCTTTTCCTTCTCCGATTCCACCCGGGCGATTTCCTTGTCCAGGCGCGCGCGTTCGGCGCCCAGGTCGACCAGGCCCTCCAGCGGCACCAGCAGGGTGAGATCGCCCACGATCGCAGCGGCGGCCGGCGGCGTGTCGCTGCCGTTGGCCAGCCATTCGATGCGCTCCAGCTTGAGCAGGAACGACAGCGACGAGGTGAAACGGGTCATGCGCGCGCGGTCGTCGTCGTTGCCACCCTGCAGCAGCAGCGGCACCAGCTTGGACGGCGGCACGTTCAACTCGCTGCGCACGCGGCGCAGCGCGTTGACCATCGACTTCAGCCATTCCACGTCGGCTTCGGCGCGGGCGAAATCACCCGCGAACTCCTCGGCGGTCGGGTACGGACGCAGCGAGATGGTGTCGTCGGTGATGCCCAGGCGCGGGGCGACCTGGCGCCACAGCTGCTCGGTGACGAACGGGGTCAGCGGGTGCAGCAGGCGCAGCAGCGCTTCGAGCACGTACAGCAGGGTGTGGCGGGTGCTGTTGGCGTCATCGGCGTCGGCACCGTTGAGGGCCGGCTTGGTCAGTTCCAGGAACCAATCGCAGAACTCGTTCCAGGCGAATTCGTACAGGCACTGCGCCAGCAGATCGAAGCGGTAGTTGGCGTAATGCGTCTGCGCTTCGGCCGAGACCGCGGCCAGGCGCGCCAGAATCCAGCGCTCGGCATCGGTACGCGGCTGCGGCACGCCGGTGAAGCTGCTGCCCTCGGTGTTCATCAGGGTGAAGCGGCTGGCGTTCCACAGCTTGTTGCAGAAGTTCTTGTAGCCCTCGGCGCGGTTCATGTCGAACTTGATATCGCGGCCGTGGGTGGCCAGCGCGGCGATGGTGAAGCGCAGCGCATCGGCACCGTGGGCGATGATGCCCTCGGGGAATTCGCGGCGGGTCGCCTTCTCGATCTTCGGCGCGTCCTTGGGCTTCATCAGGCCGGTGGTGCGCTTGGCGACCAGGTCCTCGATGGAGATGCCATCGATGATGTCCAGCGGGTCGAGCACGTTGCCCTTGGACTTGGACATCTTCTGGCCCTGCGCATCGCGGATCAGGCCGGTGATGTAGACGTCCTTGAACGGAATCTTCCCGGTGAAGCTGTCGGTGGCCATGATCATGCGGGCCACCCAGAAGAAGATGATGTCGAACCCGGTGATCAGCACCGACGACGGCAGGTAGCGCTCGAAACCGCGCGCGTCCATCGCCTGCTCGTTCGGCCAGCCCAGCGTGGAGAACGGCCACAGCTGCGAGGAGAACCAGGTCTCCAGCACGTCGCTGTCCTGGTGCAGGGCGAGGTCGGCAGCGAGGTTGTTCTTCGCGCGGGCCTCGGCTTCATCACGGCCGACATAGCAGCTGCCCGCGTCGTCGAACCACGCCGGAATGCGGTGGCCCCACCACAGCTGGCGGCTGATGCACCAATCCTGGATGTTCTCCATCCAGTGGCGGTAGGTGTTGATCCAGTTGGCCGGGACGAACTGGATGCTGCCGTTCTCGACCAGCTCCAGGCCGCGCTTGGCCAGCACGTCCATCTTCACGAACCACTGGTCGGTCAGGTACGGCTCGATCACCTGCTGGGTGCGATCGCCACGCGGCACCTGCAGCTTGTGTGCACGGGTCTCGACCAGGATGCCCAGATCTTCCAGCTCGGCCAGGATCACCTTGCGCGCTTCGTAACGGTCCAGCCCGCGGTACTTCTCCGGGGCGTTGTCGTTGATCGCCGCCACCGGGGTGAACAGGTTGATCATCGGCAGGTTGTGGCGCAGGCCGACCTGGTAATCGTTGAAATCGTGCGCGGGGGTGACCTTGACCACACCGGTACCGAACTCGCGGTCGACGTAATCATCGGCGATCACCGGGATCTCGCGGTCGGTCAGCGGCAGCTTGACCATTTTGCCGATCAGATGCGCATAGCGCTCGTCTTCCGGGTGCACCATCACGGCGGTATCGCCGAGCATGGTTTCCGGGCGGGTGGTGGCCACGGTCAGGGTGCCGCTGCCATCGGCCAGCGGGTAGCTGATCGACCACAGGAAGCCGTCTTCCTCAACGCTTTCCACTTCCAGATCGGAGATGGCGGTCTTCAGCACCGGATCCCAGTTGACCAGGCGCTGGCCACGGTAGATCAGGCCCTGCTCGTGCCAGCGCACAAACGCCTCGACCACCGCTTCGGACGGCTGCGGGTCCATGGTGAAGGTGCTGCGCGACCAGTCGCTGGAGGTGCCCAGGCGGCGCATCTGGCGCTCGATGGTGTCACCGGACTGCGCCTTCCACTCCCACACCTTCTCGATGAAGCCGTCGCGGCCCAGCGAATCGCGGGTCTCACCGGTGTTGGCCAGCGCCAGGTTGCGCGACACCACCATTTCGGTGGCGATGCCGGCGTGGTCGGTGCCGACCTGCCACAACGTGTCGTAGCCGCGCATCCGGTGGTAGCGCACCAGCGCATCCATCAGGGTCTGCTGGAAGGCATGGCCCATGTGCAGCGTGCCGGTCACGTTCGGCGGCGGCAGCAGGATGGTGTACGGCTCGCCCTTGCCGGACGGCTTGAAATGGCCGGCCTTCTCCCACGCGTCGTACAGCGCGGTTTCAAAGGTTTTCGGGTCGTAGCTGGAGGCGAGTTGGGTCATGCGGGAACCAGGATCGAATACGGAAGGTGGGGGTGCCGGAAGCTCAGCGCCCGAAGGCGCGGCGGATCTTCTGGTCGGTATGGAACTGTGAGACCGCGTAGGCGGCCCAGATCGCGGCGGGCAGCCAGCCAGACAAGGACAGCCGACTGACAGTCGGCTCTACCTTCGAGACGTTGAGGATGCCTGCGATCGGGCGGCCGATGGTGAAGAAGGCGAACCAGGGAAAGATCAGGGCGATCAACAGGCGCATCAAGGGTCTCCGGGGGCGGCGGCGACCGGACGGGCGCCGCGCGGGTTACATGTCGTACTTGTTCAGGTCAAAGCCCAGTGCCTTGTACTGGCGCCAGCGTTCGCGCAGCGGTTCGCGCGCCTCGGGGTCAGCCGGCACCACTTCCAGCACGCGGTCGCAGGCTGCCAGATAGGGATCGTCGCGCAGGTTGATCACCAGCGGCCGGGCCGGGGCCTCGGTGCCGGGCACGGCGATCAGCACCAGCGCCTCTTCCTCGTCCATGTCTTCGCCGGCGATCTGGTGCGGGATGTAGGCATCGTTGTCGAACGCCCACAGCAGCTCGTCCAGCTCTTCGGCCTGGGCCTGGTCGCGTGCCAGCACCAGGGTGAACAGCCCGGCGTCATTGGCCTTGCGGGCCAGTTCGCAGACCAGGCGCAATGGCTCGGTCAGGAAGCGGGGCTTGGCGATCAGGTAGAAATCAGCACGGGACATGGCAGGGCCTGGAGCGGAGGGAGAACCCGGCGCCAGGCCGGGCGGGACCGCGGCCACCCGCAGGCGGCCGCGATCGGGCAGGGCATCAGGCGCGGGCGACCTGGTCCAGCAGCCACTGGCTCAGCAGGCCGACCGGGCGGCCGGTGGCCATGCCGCGCTTGCCTTCGTCGCTGGCCACGCCGGCGATGTCCAGATGGGCCCAGCGCTGGCCTTCGGCGAAGCGCGACAGGAAACAGCCCGCGGTGATCGCACCGGCCCAGCGGCCGCCAATGTTGTAGATATCGGCGAAGCTGGAATCCAGCATGGGCTGGTACTCGTCCCACAGCGGCAGGCGCCAGGCGCGGTCGAACACGTGCTCACCGGCGGCCAGCAGCTCGTTGGCCAGGTCGTCGTGCTTGGTCATCAGGCCAGCGGTCTGGTGGCCCAGCGCGACCAGGCAGGCACCGGTCAGGGTGGCCACGTCGATCAGCGCGGCCGGCTCGAAGCGCTGCGCGTAGGTCAGGGCGTCGCACAGGATCAGGCGGCCTTCGGCGTCGGTGTTGCCCACTTCGATGGTCTTGCCCGACATCGAGGTGATCACGTCCGAGGGGCGGTAGGCATTGCCGTCGATGGCGTTTTCCACCGCCGGCACCACCACCACCAGGTTCAGCGGCAGCTTGGCCGTGACGGCCGCGACGAAGGTGCCGATGACGTTGGCGCCACCGCACATGTCGTACTTCATCTCTTCGATGCCGCCCTGGGTCTTCAGGTTGACGCCACCGGTATCGAAGGTGATGCCCTTGCCGACCAGCACGTAGGGCTTGGCGTCGCCGCCGTTGTTCCACTTCAGCACGACCAGGTGCGGGCGGTTGGCCGAGCCACGGGCCACGGCCAGCAGCGAGCCCATGCCCAGCGCTTCCATCTGCTGTTCGTCCAGTACCTCCGCTTCGGCGCCTTCATGCGCCTGCGCGAACGCGACCGAGGACTCGGCCAGGTAGGCCGGGGTGCAGACGTTCGGCGGCAGGTTGCCCAGCTCGCGGGCGTACTGCACGCCGGCGGCGATGGCCTGGCCCTGGGCCAGCGCCTGGGTGTCGGTGCCGGCGATGGCCAGCGTGGTCAGGCCCGGCTCGTCGGCCTTCTTCTTGCCCAGCGTGGCGCTGTAGCGGTAGGCGGCGTGGTCGGCGGTGATGATGGCCTGGCGGATGTTCCAGGCGGCATCGCGGCCCTTGACCTCGATCTCGGTCAGGGTGAACAGCGCGTGGTGGTTGACCCCGCTCTTCAGGGCGCGGCTGGCATCGCCGACCGCCTTGAGGTACTGCGGCACGCCGAATTTGGCCGGTTCGCCCAGCCCGACCACCAGCACGCGTGCGGCGGTGACGCCGGGCAGATCGTGCAGCAGGGTCGTGTTACCGGTCTTGCCGCCCACGTCGCCGCGGGCGATCAGGGCCGACAGGCGGCCACCGGACGCGGTGTCCAGGGCCTGTGCCGCCGGGCTCAGGGTCTGGTCGGCATAGGCGCCGACGATGACGCAATCGCACTCGGCCGAGGCCGGTGCTGCGTGGTTCAGGGTGAATTCCAGGGCCATTGATCAGATTCCGTTGGCAAATCCGTACAATCGCGAGCTGTTTACGTCCCGTCAGTAGACTGGGCAGCACCGCGAACGAATCCGAGAGTTTAAACCACCGCCCCATGTCGAAGCTCGATCGCTATCTCCTGCGTGATTTCGTCCAGAGTTTCCTGGCCACCCTGATCGTGTTGCTGGTGGTGAGCGTCGGTGGTGTCCTGGTGGACATCCTCGGCAACATCGCCGACGGCCGCCTGCCTGCCCGCCTGCTGTTCTCACAGCTGGGCCTGCAGTTCATCGTCTATATGCCGCTGATCCTGCCGCTGGCGCTGATGCTGGGCCTGCTGCTGGCCACGGCCCGGCTCTACCGGGACTCGGAAATGGCGGTCATCACCGCCATCGGCGTCGGCCCCAAGCGCCTACTGCGCCCCCTGCTGATGCTGGTGGTGCCGGTGGTCGGCCTGATCGGGCTGTGCTCGCTGTGGCTGGGCCCCTGGGCCGACCGCACCGGCGAGACGATGATCGACGAGGCCAACCGCAGCGTGGTCATGGCGGGCCTGGAGGCGGGCAAGTTCACCTCCCTGCCCAATGGCGGCGTGGTTTACCTGTCTTCGGTCTCCCCGGACGGCACCCAGCTGGGCAAGGTCTTCCTGCAGCGCCAGAAGGAGGACCGCATCGAAGTGATCTCCGCCGATCACGGCCGGATGTACTTCGAGGGCGCCAAGCAACGCTATCTGGAGCTGGATGACGGCCACCAGGTGGAAGGCCCGGCCAACGGTGCGCTGGACTACAAGCTGATGACCTTCGCCCGCAACGACGTGGCGATGCCCGACGGCGCCGAGACCCGCAAGGACGACGACCCCGAACTGCTGCGCACCACCCAGCTGTTCGGCGATGAGCGCCCCGAGGCCCAGGCGCAGCTGCACTCGCGCATCGCCCCGCCGCTGATCGCGCTGGCCTTCGCCCTGATGACCCTGCCGCTGGCCCGCAGCTCGCCGCGCCAGCAGCGCTACGGCCGGATGATGCTGGCCTTCCTGGCCTATATGGTGGGCATGAACCTGATGTTCATCGGCACCCGCTGGATCGCCGATGGCAAGATTCCCGCCGTGGCGGGCCTGTGGTGGCTGACGCTGCCGTTGCTGGCCCTCGCCCTGTGGATGTATTTCCGCGACGGCAAACTGTCGCGTCCCCGGAGGACCGCATGAACGTGTTGCGCCCCATGCGGTTTGATCTGTACCTGGGCCGTGCCGTGTTCGGCACTGTCCTGCTGACCTGGGCGGTGCTGGTCGGCCTGGACGTGGTGATGGCCTTCTCCGGCGAGTTCAAGGACGTCGGCAAGGGCAGCTACACCCTCGGTCACGCGGCCGCCTGGGTGCTCTACACCGTGCCCCGCCGCGCCTATACCTTCTTCCCGACCGCCGCCGTGATCGGCGCGCTGATGGGCCTGGGCCAGCTGGCCGCCACCTCCGAACTCACTGCACTGCGCGCGCTGGGCCTGTCGCGCAAGCGGCTGAGCGTCTCGGTGGCGATCGCGCTGTCGCTGATGACCGCGGTGATGGTGTTCAGCGGCGAAACGCTGGGCCCGTGGGGCCAAAGCAAGGCCGACGACATCAAGATCAGCGCCAAGTGGGGCAGCAGCCTGAGCGCGGCCCGCTATTCGGGCGTGTGGGCGCGCGAAGGCGACACCTTCCTCAACGCCCAGAGCGGCGACGAGCAGTTGCAGGCCGGCGGGGGCACGCGGCTGATCCTGCACGATGTGCGCCTGTACAAGATCGCCGACGACGGCCGCCTGGCCTCGCTGACCTACGCCACCACCGCCGAACATGGCGCCGATGGCTGGGTATTGAACAAGGTCCGCCGCGACACGTTCGGTGAGCGTTCGGCAACGCGGGAGACGGCCGAATCCGAGCCGTGGAATTCACGCCTGGATGCGGCGGCGCTGGCCAGTGGTATCTCCAAGCCACGCAATCTGACGGCGATGGATCTGCGTACCAGCATCGAGTACCGCAAGCGCAATGGGTTGGATGCGCGCGATTACGAGGATGTGTACTGGAGCCGTTGGTTCTATCCGATCAATGTGTTGGCGTTGTGCCTGGCGGCGGTGCCGTTCGCGTTCGGTTCGCTGCGCAGTGGCGGTATGGGCAAGCGGTTGTTCCTGGGCATTCTGTTCGCGCTGGGCTTCTGGTTGTTGCAGTTGTTCTTCGGGCGCATGGCCGGTGCGTTGAAGTTCGATTACCGGATTGCGTATGCGTTGCCGCCGATTGTAATGATGGTGGTGTCCGGGTTGTTGTTCCGACGTAAGTCGGGCTGATTCATCTGCTCACACGCCAAACGCCAAACGCCAAACGCCAAACGCCAGAACCGAGGCCGAAGCCGAAGCCGAAGCGGCCCCCCGGGGGGGTCGTGCTTGGTGCGCCGGGCGCGCCTTTCGGGGCCCCGCCGCATGTCCGCCCCTGTCGGGGGGTGTGCGGCCACCCTTGGCAGCACACGGTCCCGGCCTGGCAATCCCGTCGCGCCTCCGACAGTGTTCTGGTGGGGGTAGGGAGAGCAGGAGCAGCCGGGCATGGCCCGGCTCTACCGTTCTGACGGGTTGGCGAAGTGACGCTGTTCGTATTGAATCTTGGCGACTGAGCGACTGAGCGACTGAGCGACTGAGCGACTGAGCGACTGAGCGACTGAGCAATTGATCGACGAAGGCTTGATCGATTCAGCGAAGGTACGACTTCGCTATGAAGATTGCGCTCCTTACGCGTCTTGATCGCGAGAGCCGGTACTGAGTGCGAAACGTCGGTCACGCAACAAATCCGCCTTGATCAACCGCACTTCGCAATCTGTCAATGCGGAGAGGCGCAGCCCATTTCAGGGCCGTAGTGCGCCATGGATGGCGCACTACGAGCTTACATGGGTGAGGGCGGATCGCTTGCGAGGCACTGCCTCGCATCCGACCGAACGCACAGCCGCCAGCGGCTGGGCCGGGCCGCGGAGCGGGACTTGCAGCGGGCCCAGAAATGGGTTGCGCCTCTCCGCAAACGCACAGAAAACAGAGGCGCTGCTTTCAGCGCTGTTCTGGAAGGCTTTAGAGCGTCAGTGCGTCAGTGCGTCAGCGCGTCAGTACTTCGGCAGCCGCACAACCCGCGTCCCGCTGGCCCGGTCATGCCAGGTCAACCGCTGCCGATCCACCAGCGCCCACCAGAACCCCAGGCCGGCCGTCAGCACCGACAGTGACCCCACCGCATACCGCAGCCACAACTGCCTGCGCGTTGGCCCCGTGTCGTCCAGCGACACCACCCGCAACCGCCACGGCCGCATCCCCAGCGTCTGCCCGCCGCGGCGCCAACTCATCGTCGCGTACAGGCCTGTCACGACCCAGCAGCATGCCCACAACGCCCACTGCCACGCGCTGAACGGGGCGATGTTCTCCCGCGCTGCGTGACCGCTGATCGTGTAGACCGCCACGAACACCGCCCCCAGCAGCATCCACAGCGCCAGGGCGGGGAAGAAGTCGTACAACAGTGACAACAGCCGCCACAGCAGCAACGATGCAGGGCGATCAGCAGCGGGGGACGACAGCGCGGTATCGGTCATGACCCGGAGCATACCCGGCCCGCTGCCCGCGTTCGATGGCCCACGCACGGCCTGCTCCGTATGCTGTGCGCATGTCCGATGCCACCACCCCCGCACTGCGCCGCCAGCTCATCCAGCACCTGCCCGAGCTGCGCGACGACGACAACGTCCGCATCCAGCGCTTCCTCGACACGGCCTGGGCCGAACACGGCCTCGCGCGTGCCAGTCTGGACAGCTACCGGCGCGATCTGGAAGGTCTCGCACGCTGGCGTGATGGCGCGGCCGGGGGGCTGGCCGGTCTCGATCGCGCCGGGCTGTTCGACTACCTGGCCTGGCGCTCCCGCCATGGCTGGTCGCCGCGCAGCAATGCCCGCCTGCTTTCCGCGCTGCGGGCCTTCTTCGCCGATGCGGTCCGCCGCGGCGAGCGCAGCGATGACCCCAGTGCGTTGCTCGATCCGCCGAAGCTGCCGCGGCTGCTGCCCAAGGCGCTGGCCGAAAGCCAGATCGATGCGCTGTTGGCCAGTCCCGACATCGAGACGCCACTTGGGCTGCGCGACCGCGCCATGCTGGAGTTGATGTATGCCGCGGGCCTGCGCGTCAGCGAACTGGTCAACCTGCCGGCCAATGCCGTGAATCTGCGCCAAGGTGTGCTGCGCGTGACCGGCAAGGGCAGCAAGGAACGGCTGGTTCCGCTGGGGGAAGAATCCCAGCACTGGCTCGAACGTTATCTGGCCGAATCGCGCCCGCAGCTCACCGGCAAGCGCAACGTGCCGACGCCACAGGACGGCGCTGTGCCGATGTTTTTGGAGCCCTCCCTGCATCCCTTGAGCCGCCAGCAGTTCTGGGGGCTGGTGAAGAAGTACGCGGTGCTGGCCGGGATCGACCCCGCCCGGATCAGTCCCCATGGCCTGCGCCACAGCTTCGCCACCCACCTGCTCAACCGGGGCGCCGATCTGCGCGCCCTGCAGATGCTGCTCGGCCACAGTTCGCTGTCCACCACCCAGATTTACACGCTGGTGGCCCGCGAGCACCTGCAGAAGCTGCACGCCAAGCACCACCCGCGCGGCTGAGGCGGGGCCAAACGCGGCCGCGCCTCACCGTTCCACTGCGGTCCAGCTGCGTGAGCAGGCAGCTGTGCGAGAATCCAGCCTGACCTCTTACACCGGAATGCTCGATGCTCCGTGTTGCCATTGCGGCGCTCTTCGGCGCGCTCAGCCTGTCTGCCTGCGCGCAGCAACCGTCCGCTCCGGCGGCCAAGACCACTGCCGCCACCCCGGCCGCTGCCGGTGATGCCGACCAGCGCGTGCGCACCGCGCTGCAGCAGCTGGACCCCACCTTCAAGCCTGATTTCATCGGGGCCGCGCCGTTTGCCGGTTTCCGCGAGGTGCTGGTCGGAGGCCAGGTGCTGTACGTCTCTGATGACGGCCGCTACCTGATGCAGTCCCAGCCGTACGACATCCAGAACAAGGCGCCGGTCAGCAGCCAGGGCCTGCTCAGCTACCGCCGCAAGCTGCTCGATGGCGTGCCGCACAACGAGCGCATCGTGTTTGCCGCGCCGAATGCCAAGTACACCGTCAGCGTCTTCACCGACATCGAGTGCGGCTACTGCCGCAAGCTGCACCAGGACATCGCCGAGCTCAACCGCAACGGCATCACCGTGGAATACCTGGCCTTCCCGCGCATGGGCCTGGGCAGCCAGGACTACACCGACATGATCTCGGTCTGGTGCGCTGCCGACCGCAAGCAGGCCCTGACCGCCGCCAAGACCGGCAAGGCCGTCACCCCGAAGAACTGCACCAATCCGGTGGCCATGCAGTACAAGCTCGGCCAGCAGATGGGCGTCAACGGCACCCCGGCGATCTTCGCCGCCGACGGCACCCAGCTCGGTGGCTACCTGCCGCCGGCGCAGCTCAAGGCCGCGCTGGAGCGCGTCTCGGCAGGCGGCAGCCGCTGAAGACAGAACGCCCCGGCCAGGCCGGGGCGTTTTCGTTGTTGCGATCAACGCGACGCGTCCCTGCGGGATCCGCGAGGCAGCGCCCCGTGTCAGGCGGGCTTACTTCAAGCCGTCACTGATCGCCTTGGTCAGGGTGCCCTGCGCATCATCGCCGCTGAACTCCCAGAAGAATGCACCGCCCAGGCCCTGTGCTTTCACATAGCCCATCTTCTCGGTGACCATCGCGGGCGTATCCAGACTCCAGAACGTGGTGCCGTTGGAGATCCACGTGGCCTTGGCGACGTTGTCGGTGTACACCGGCCAGTTGAGGGTCTTCAGCACCTTCCAATCTTCGATACCGGCTTCGTACGTGCCCGGTGCCGCGCCGCTGGCGCTCTTGTAGAGCCCGTTGTTGCCGCTGGCCACGCCGGTCCAGCCACGCCCGTAGTAGCCGATGCCCAGGTTCAACTTGCTGGCCGGCACCCCGCGGCTGAGGAAGGCTTCCATCGCATCGTTGCTGTTGTAGAGCTTCTGGTCGCCGGTGGAGGGATCAGCCGGTGAATCGAACAGGGCCGAGTGATGGTTGGTCTGCGGATCCCATGCGCCGTGGAAGTCGTAGGTCATCACGTTGATGAAGTCCAGGTACGGGTGGTAGCTGGCCGGATCGGTCACCCGGATCTTGTCCACGCCTGCGCCCACGGCCACCGTCAGCAGCAGGCCGGGCCGCACCGCATCAAGCTGGCGGCGGAATTCGGCCAGCAGCGCGGTGAAGTTGGCGTTGTCGGCCGGCGTCCCGCAGCTCAGCCCGCACGCCACCGGGTACTCCCAGTCGATGTCGATGCCGTCGAACACGCCGAGCGCCGCACCCGCACCGCCCGCACCATCGGCCACCGGCAGGTTGCCTTTGATGTAGGCGTCGATGCACGAGGCCACGAACGCCTGCCGGTTGGCCGGCTGCGCCGCGCTGGAGAAGCCGCGCGACCAGGTCCAGCCGCCCAGCGAGATCAGCACTTTCACGTTCGGGTGTTTGGCTTTGAGCTGCTTGAGCTGGTTCCAGTTGCCACGCAGTGGCTGGTCCCAGGTGTCGCCCGTGCCGCTCACGCTGTCGCCGGCCGCGAAGGATTTGCCGTAATCGGCGTAGGCATCGCCGCCCACGCCGGTGTTCGGGTCGGAGGCCTGGGTCACGCCGACTTCGCAGCGATTGTTGCGCACGTTGCCGAAGGCGTAATTGATGTGGGTCAGCTTCGCCGCCGAGCCGCTGGTGTCGATGTTCTTGACCTGGTAATTGCGGCCGTAGATGCCCCACTGGGTGAAGTAGCCGATCACCCGCTTGGCGCCACCCCCGCCGCCACCGGCGGCCGTGGTTACGCTGATCGAGCCGCTCTGCGCCGAGGCGTTGCCGGCGTTGTCGCGTGCCCGCACCGTGTAGGTATAGGCCGTGCTCGCGGCCAGGCCGCCATCGGTGTACTGGGTGGCACTGGGCGAGCCGACCAGGCTGCCGTTGCGGTACACGTCGTAGCCGGCCACGCCGCTGCCGCCGCTGTTGTCGGTCGCCGCGTTCCAGGCCAGGTTCACCGTCGTCGCGGTCCTGGACGGGGACGCCAATCCGCCCGGAACGCTGGGTGGCGTGGTGTCGTTGCTGGCCGCGGTGACGGTCACATTGACCGTGGCCGAAGAGGTCACGGCGTTGTTGTTGTCGGTCGCCACGGCTTTGAAGGTGTGGCTGCCGGCCGAGGCATTGCTCCAGACCACGCTGTAGGGCGCGCTGGTGTCGATGCCCAGCGAGGTGCCGCCGCGGAAGAACTCGACCTTGCTGATGCTGCCATCGGTATCGCTGGCATTGGCGCTCACCGTGATGCTGCTGCCGGCGGTGAAGCTGGCCCCGGCGGCGGGCGAGGTCAGCGCGACGCTGGGCGGCTGGTTGCTGCCGCTGCCATCGCAGGCACCGAGGTTGGTGTAGTAGGGCGCACCGGCCGGGTGGTCGGGTGGGGCGTTCCAGATGTCCTGGTTGGCGCGGTACAGCACGCCGCCTTTCTGCAGGGTCTGGCCGGCCAGATAGATGGCCGCGCCATTCCATTCGGGCGCCCCGGTACAGTTCGCGGCCTGCACCAGCGTGGGCGTGCCGGCGGCAGCGGCCAAGGCCAGCGCCAGCAACCAGCGCCGTCGGCGCGGACGCAGGGCGGGGGAGGAAAACGATGTCACTGCACGGCGCGCAATCGGGTCTGGCATGGTCGGTCTCCGATCAGGTGGGCGCATGCCGCCGGGATGGCGGCATGCGTGCAGCAGGTCCGGGCGCCGGTGAGAAAGGCCGGCAACGACATGGGGGACGGACAGCACCGGGCGCTGGGGCCAGGTGGTGATAACGTTGTCATGTAATCCCGGCGCAATCCGTGAACCAGCGCATGGTTCGGGTGTGAACGCACCTTGCCGCCTCCCAGGCAGGCCGATCCCCAGGGCCGGGCCGCGGCGGCCGACTTGGGTACAATAGTGGGCCCCGTTCCCAACCACGGTTCCCCGGACATGATGGTCCTCGAGGGCGCATCCGCCCTTTCGCCGTTCCGCCGCGAACGTCTTGAATCCCGCCTGCAGTCCCTGGCCGCCGATCTGCGCATCACCGGTGCCTGGCATGTCTACTTCATCCAGACCGAGGGCGATGCGGCCCCGGACCCGGTGATCCTGAGCCGGATCCTGGAGGCCCAGCCGACCCTGGCCGGGCGTGAGGACGGGGCGGTATCGCGCTTCGTGGTGCCGCGATTGGGCACGCTGTCGCCGTGGTCGAGCAAGGCCACCGAGCTGGTCCGCGGTGCCGGGCAACCGATCCGCCGGGTCGAACGTGGCCTGCGCATCGATCTGGCCGGCTGGCCGGCCGACGCGGCCGCGCAGGAAGCGGTGATCCGCGCGCTGCACGACCCGATGACCCAGTCCGTGCTGGCCGAGACCGCGCAGGCGCAGGCGCTGTTCAGCGCCCCGGCGCGCGGTGAGCTGGAACGGATCGCCCTGGAGGATCTGGAGGCAGCCAACAGCCGCCTCGGCCTGGCCATGGCCCAGGACGAGATCGACTACCTGCGCCAGCGCTTCGGCGAACTGGGCCGCAAGCCGTCGGACGTGGAACTGATGATGTTCGCGCAGGCCAACTCCGAGCACTGCCGCCACAAGATCTTCAATGCCAGCTGGACCATCGACGGTGCCGACCAGTCGCACTCGCTGTTCCGCATGATCAAGAACACCCACCAGCAGACCCCGCAGCACACGTTGAGCGCCTACAGCGACAACGCCGCGGTGGTCGCCGGTTTCCCGGCCGCGCGCTACCGCCCGGACCCGGCCACCGGTCAGTACCGCAGCGAAGCCGTGGTCGATTCGGCGTTCTGCATCAAGGTGGAAACGCATAACCACCCGACCGCGATCGCCCCGTTCCCGGGTGCGGCCACCGGTGCCGGCGGTGAAATCCGCGATGAGGGTGCGACCGGACGCGGCGGCAAGCCGAAGGCCGGCCTGACCGGTTTCTCGGTCTCGCACCTGCGCATCCCGACCCTGCCGCAGCCGTGGGAGGCCCCGCGCGCGCTGAACCCGCGCATGGCGCCGGCGCTGGACATCATGCTGGACGGCCCGCTCGGCGGCGCCGCGTTCAACAACGAGTTCGGCCGCCCGAACCTGCTTGGCTACTTCCGCAGCTTCGAACTGCCCGAAGGCGAGGGCCTGACCCGCGCCTACGACAAGCCGATCATGCTGGCCGGTGGCCTCGGCGCGATCGACCAGAACCAGGTCGAGAAGCTGCGCCTGCAGCCCGGCGACGCCGTCATCGTGCTGGGTGGCCCGGCAATGCTGATCGGTCTGGGCGGCGGCGCCGCCAGCTCGGTGGCCTCCGGTGAAAGCGCCGAAGACCTCGATTTCGCCAGCGTGCAGCGCGACAACCCGGAAATGGAGCGTCGTTGCCAGGAAGTGATCGACCGCTGCGTCGCGCTCGGCCTGGACAACCCGATCCGCTGGTTCCATGACGTGGGCGCCGGTGGCCTGTCCAACGCGATTCCCGAGTTGCTGCATGACTCCGGCGTGGGCGGTGTGATCGATCTGGGCAAGGTGCCCGCCGACGACCCGTCGCTGTCGCCGATGCAGTTGTGGTGCAACGAATCGCAGGAACGCTACGTGCTCGGTGTGCCGCAGGCGCGCCTGGCCGAGTTCGCCGCGCTGTGCGCGCGCGAACGTTGCCCGTTCGCCGCCGTTGGCGTCGCGACCGCTGAAGAGCGGCTCGTCGTGGCGTACGGCGCCACCGTGGGCAATACCCCGGTGGATGCCCCGATCGATCTGCCGATGGACGTGCTGTTCGGCAAGGCGCCGAAGATGCACCGCGACACCGTGCACCCGTCGGCGCCGCGCTGGCCGGCGCTGAAGACCGCGGGGCTGGACCTGTACGAAGCGGGTCTGCGCGTGCTGGCCCATCCCTCGGTGGCCTCGAAGAACTTCCTGGTCACCATCGGTGACCGCAGCGTCGGTGGCCTGACCGCACGCGAACAGATGATCGGCCCGTGGCAGCTGCCGCTGGCCAACGTCGCCATCACCTTGGCCGGTTTCGACACCGTGGCCGGCGAAGCGATGTCGATCGGCGAGCGCACCCCGCTGGCGCTGCTGGATGCGGCCGCGTCGGCGCGCATGGCGGTCGGTGAAGCGATCACCAACCTGTGTGCGGCGCCGGTGGATGCACTGGAAACGGTGAAGCTGTCGGCCAACTGGATGGCCGCGGCTGGCCATCACGGTGAAGACGCGCTGCTGTATGACGCGGTGCGTGCGGTCGGCATGGAGCTGTGCCCGCAGCTGGACCTGAGCATTCCGGTCGGCAAGGACTCACTCTCCATGCAGGCGCAGTGGCAGGACAACGGCCAGGCGCACAAGTCGGTGTCGCCGGTGTCGCTGGTGATCTCGGCGTTCGCGCCGGTTGCCGATGCGACCGGCCAGCTGACCCCGCTGCTGGACCGTGACGCCGACAGCGAGCTGTGGCTGATCGGCCTGGGCGCTGGCAAGCAGCGCCTGGGCGGCTCGATCCTGGCCCAGGTGCACGCCGACCATTCCGCGCTGCCGGCCTTCGCCGGCGCCGTGCCGGATCTGGACGATGCACAGCGCCTGCGCGCGTTCTTCGAACTGATCCGCGATGCGCGCCAGGCCGGCCTGCTGTTGGCGTACCACGACCGCAGCGATGGCGGTGCGTTCGCCGCGCTGTGCGAGATGGCCTTCGCCTCGCGCCTGGGCCTGGACATCACCCTGGATGCCTGGGGCGATGATCCGTTCCGCAGCCTGTTCAATGAAGAGCTGGGTGCGGTGGTGCAGATCGCCAAGGAAGACCGCGCCGCGTTTGCTGATCTGGTCGAACGCCATGCACTGACCGAATGCGCGCAGCGCATCGCGCGTCCGACCACCGCCCCGGTGGTGCGTGTCTCGCTGCAGGGCGAAAGCCTGGTCGAGTGGCGCTGGGAAGCGCTGTTCGATGCCTGGTGGTCGGTCACCCACGCCATGCAGAAACTGCGCGACAACCCGGACAACGCCGACCAGGAGCGTGCGATCGCGCGCAACTTCAACGCGCCGGGCCTGAAGCCCAAGCTGACCTTCGATATCAACGAAGATGTGGCGTCGCCTTTCATCAACACCGGCGCACGTCCGCGCGTGGCGGTGCTGCGCGAGCAGGGCGTCAACGGCCAGATTGAAATGGCGAACGTCTTCGAACGTGCCGGCTTCAGTTCGTTCGACGTGCATATGAGCGATCTGATCGAAGGCCGTGTTGCACTGTCCGATTTCACCGGTCTGGTGGCCTGTGGTGGCTTCAGCTACGGCGACGTGCTCGGTGCCGGCCGCGGCTGGGCCACCTCGGTGCTGGAGCGCGGCGCGCTGCGCGATGCCTTCGCGGCTTTCTTCGCCCGCGAGGACAGCTTCGCGCTGGGCGTGTGCAACGGCTGCCAGATGATGAGCCAGCTGAAGGACATCATCCCCGGTGCCGAGCACTGGCCGCAGTTCCGTCGCAACCGCAGCGAGCAGTTCGAAGCGCGCACCGCGTTGCTGGAAGTGGTGGAATCGCCGTCGATCCTGCTGCGTGGCATGGCCGGTTCACGCCTGCCGGTCGCGGTGGCGCATGGCGAAGGCCAGGCGGTGTTCGCCAACGCAATCGACCAGGCCGCGGCGCGCGTGTCGCTGCGTTACATCGATGGCGATGGCAACGTGGCCACCCAGTACCCGCTGAATCCGAACGGCTCGCCCGACGGCATCACCGGCCTGACCACCACCGATGGCCGCACCACGATCATGATGCCGCACCCGGAACGCACCCCGCGTGCGATCAACCACAGCTGGCATCCGGAGGACTGGAACGGTGATTCACCGTGGCTGCGGATGTTCCGCAACGCAAGAGTATGGTGCGGCTGATACTGCGCAACGCATCAAAATCGATGCAGTGAAAATCGCGTGAAGAAACCGCCGGCCTGTCCGGCGGTTTTCTTTTATGCGGTGCACAAACTCATCGGGAGCAATGAGTTACACGGCGTTACAACGTGAAAATCCGTTATATCGTTTGCTCACATGCAGCTAACAAAAATGCGCAATAACGCGGCGTTTTTGTGACGCGCGACACGGTCATATCAAAATCAACGTCAAAGTCTTGACGTCATTGAAACTGTACGTTAACACTGCATCCTCATTTCGACAGCGTTCAGTTCCACAGTAACCGCATGGATGGCGAGCACGCTGTAGGTATCTGCCAGCCATTGCGCACAACGCAGTAAATCAAGCGAAAAAACGCCCCCAGGGGACGTTGGACCACGCGGTCCGGCGTTGGCGTCGCTTTGCCTAAAACCAGCCTAATCAGGAGCCGCATCGATGAATCGGATTTATCGCAAGGTCTGGAACAAAGCACTGGGGCAGATGGTCGTCGCCTCGGAATTGGCCAGCAGCCAGTCCTCGGGTGTCGTCATCGATCAACGCCGAACCGCTGGCGGACGCAACACCGCACTGCTCTCGGCCGCCATCGCGCTGACGCTTGGATTGGGCGTGGCAGGCGCCACGCAGACAGCGCACGCGCAGTCGGTGGAAGTGGGCGGGAATGCGAACTGCGTGGTCTTGAACAGCAAGGTCATCGACAGCTGCGTGGTCGATGGCAACGCCACGGCCTCGGGCACCAACGCGGTCGCCATCGGCAGCAACAGCACCGCCTCCGGCGCCAACAGCGTGGCGCTCGGCGCCGGCTCGAAAACCAACCGCGCCAACACCGTGTCGGTCGGTGATGCCGGCAAGGAGCGCCAGGTCACCAACGTCGCCGCCGGCACCGCCGCTACGGATGCGGTGAACAAGGCGCAGCTGGACAAGGTTGCGGTCGCCGCCGAAGGCGCGACCCGCTATTTCAAGGCCGATGGTGACGGCACCGACGCCGATGCGGCGAAGATCGATGGCGAGGGTGCACTGGCCGCAGGTGCCAGCGCCAACGCCGATGGCGACGGCGCAACGGCCCTGGGCAACAGCAGTCAGGCCATCGGCAATGCCACCACTGCCGTTGGCAGCCAGGCACTCGCGGTTGGCCTCGGCGCAAGTTCGTTCGGCCAGGGCAGCATGGCCTTCGGTGATGCCAGCATCGCGCTCGGCCAGAGCGCCGCAGCGTTTGGTCTGGGCGATGTCGCCCTGGGCGCATCAGCGGTAGCGGCCAGTGAAAACGGTGCGGCAACGGCGATCGGTGGTCTGGCCGAAGCCAGCGCCGATGGTGCGACCGCGATCGGTGGTGGTGCACTGGCCATCGGGCCGGGCAGCACCTCGCTGGGCCGCGGTGCGGCCAGCGCGGGCGAAGCCTCGGTGGCGGTGGGTGCGTTCAGCGTCGCGGTCGCGGATTTCAGCGCGACGCTCGGCGCGAATTCGGCCGCGGTTGCAGTGGGTAGCGTGGCACTCGGTGCCGGCTCGTATGCCGATCGCGTCGACACGGTGTCGGTCGGCAATGCGGACAACGGCCTGCGTCGCCAGATCACCAACCTGGCCGATGGCACCGAAGACAGCGATGCGGTGAACAAGGCGCAGCTCGACGCCGTTGGCGCGGTTGCCGCCAACACAGACAAGTATTTCCAGGCCACCGGCAGCAGCGACAGCGATGCCGGTGCGTTTGCAGCAGGCGATAACGCGACCGCGATCGGCGAGGCGTCCAACGCGCTGGCCAACGGCGCGACCGCGCTCGGCAGCGGCGCCACCGTCACCGCGCAGAACGCGACGGCCGTCGGCTACAACGCCAGTGCTACCGGTCAGAACAGCGCAGCCTTCGGCACCAACGCGCAGGCCAACGGACCGGGCAGCGTGGCCGTGGGCGGGGCCGCGGTGGATGCCGATGGCAACCCGCTGATCACCAATGGGGGCGTGCCGGTGGATACCGGTGCAACCAGCGCCGGCGTGGGCGGCACGGCAGTGGGCGCGAGTGCGGAAGCCGCAGGCTTCGCGTCGTCGTCGTACGGCGTGGGTGCTTACGCATCCGGTGCACAGGCCTCGGCGTTCGGCGCGGTCTCCAATGCCACCGGCGACTACGCGACGGCGGTCGGTACGCAGAGCGTGGCGACCGGCAACAGCAGTACCGCCATTGGCGGTCCGGCGGATCTGCTGCCGGGGTTGGGCTTCTTCGTGCAGACCCAGGCCAGTGGCGAAGCCGCTACGGCGGTGGGTGCCGGCGCGATCGCCAGTGGTGATTACGCCGTGGCCAACGGCACGTTGAGCGAAGCCTCGGGCACGGAAGCCACGGCAGTGGGCTACTTTGCCTACGCGCCGGGCGAGGGCGCCACCGCACTCGGCGCGGAGACCTGGGCCAGCGGTGAGCTGAGCACCGCCGTCGGTTTCTACAGCACTGCGCGAGGCGCGAACAGCGTCGCGCTGGGTGCCAACTCCACCGCCACCCGGGACAACACGGTCTCGGTGGGTGACGTCGGCAATGAGCGCCAGATCACCAGCGTCGCGGCCGGTACCGAAGCCACAGACGCGGTCAACAAGGCGCAGCTCGATGCGGTTGCGACGTCGGCCTCGGCGACCTCGGCGCAGTTCAAGGCGAACGGTGCGGCCAGCGGTGCGGTCGGTGCATTCGCCGATGGCGAGGATGCGCTGGCGGCCGGTGAGGCCAGCAATGCGCTGGGCGCCGGGGCAACGGCGGTCGGTGGTGGTGCGACGGCGGTCGGCGATGACACCGTCGCGCTGGGCCGCAACAGCAGCGCCACCGGCAACGGCAGCGTGGCCATTGGTGGCCTCGGCCAGGCGTATGACGAGTACAACCAGCCGCTGGTGGATGACCAGGGCAATGCGATCCTGATCGGTGCCACCGCGGCGCCGGACAGCGTGGCGGTCGGTGCCGGTGCACAGGCCACCGGCACCACCAGCAACGCGTTCGGCAGTGGCGCACAGGCCACCGGCAGCAACAGCCTGGCCAGTGGCTACAAGGCACGCGCCACCGGCGATTACAGTGTGGCGCAGGGCGACAACGCCTTCGCCAGCGGTGAAGAAACCACGGCAACCGGCGCATATGCGTGGGCCACTGCGGATGGCGCCACCGCCTTCGGTTCCAGTGCGTGGGCCACCGAAGCCAACGCCACGGCGGTGGGTCAGTCGGCGTGGGCCAGCGGTACCGGGTCCACCTCGATCGGCTACAACAGCTGGGCGCGCGGCAGCAGTTCCACCGCGCTTGGCCGCGGTGCCTTCGGCTACGGCGACAACAGCGTCGCCGTCGGTTTCCAGGCCTTGGGCAACAGCATCAACAGCATCGCCATCGGCACCAACGTGGTGGCCGGCGGTGAAAGCGCGATCGGTATCGGTGCGGGCAGCAATGCCAGCGCGTCCAATACCGTCGCGCTCGGTGCCGGTTCCGTCGCCGACCGCGCCTACACGGTCTCGGTCGGCAACGATGACCGGCAACGCCAGATCACCCAGGTTGCCGCCGGTACGGAGGGCAGCGATGCGGTCAATCTGGATCAGCTGACGGCCGCCACCGACCAGTTCCAGGCCAGCGGTGACGGTGTCGCCATTGCCGGTGGTGAGGAGAGCGTGGCCGCCGGTGCAAACGCGGCGACCGATGGCGACTACGCGACGGCCATCGGCTCGAGCAGCTTCGCGGCCGGCACCGGTTCATCGGCGATCGGCAGCGGCGCCTTCGCCTTGGCGGACAACGCCAGTGCAGTGGGCTTCAATGCCGTCGCCAGCGGTGCCAATGCAACCGCAACCGGTGCCAACGCACAGTCGACCGCCGAGTACGCGACGGCAAGCGGTGCGGAAAGCCTGGCCTCCGGCGAGCAGAGCACCGCGACGGGTGCGGCCAGCGTCGCCTCCGGCGCCGGCAGCCTGGCCGGTGGTGCGCTGTCCGATGCAGCCGGTGAGGAATCGGTGGCGTTGGGTTACTTCAGCAGCGCCAGCGGTGATGGTGCGACCGCCGTCGGTGCGGAAAGCGTGGTCAGCGGGACGCTCTCGGCCGGTTACGGGTTCGCCTCCGAAGCGACCGCCAGCTACACCACCGCGATCGGCGGCTATGCCGTGGCCTCGGCCTTCAACGCGACCGCGCTGGGCAGCTTCGCCCAGGCGACCGGCTCCAACAGCGTGGCCCTCGGCGGCGATGCCGAAGCCTCCGGTGCCTACAGCACCGCGACCGGCCAGGGCAGCCTGGCCAGCGGTACCAACAGCGTGGCCGTCGGTGGTGCGCTGTTCGGGCTGCTGCCTACGGAAGCCTCGGGCAATTACTCCACGGCTGTCGGCGGCGGTGCATGGTCACCGGGCGTGAACAGCACCGCGCTCGGCAATGCGGCCACGTCCAGCGGTGCGAACAGCGTGGCGCTCGGTGCGGACTCGATCGCCGATCGCGATGACAGCGTCTCGGTCGGCAGTGCCGACGCGCAGCGCCAGATCACCAACGTCGCAGCCGGTACCGATGGCACCGATGCGGTGAACGTGAATCAGTTGAATGCAGTCGCCGATGCGGCTGCGATGACCAGCAAGTACTTCCAGGCCAGCGGCAGCGATGACAGCGACGCTGGTGCCTACGTGGAAGGCGAGAATGCGCTGGCTGCCGGTGAGGCTTCCAATGCCATCGGCAACGGCGCCAGCGCGCTGGGCAGTGGCGCCACCGCCATCGCCGACAACGCCACCGCAATTGGCTTCAACGCGTTGGCAAGCGCCGCAGGTGCCGCAGCAGTGGGCAGTGACGCGCAGGCCACCGGCGAAGACAGCGTCGCCATCGGCAATGGCGCCAGCGCCAGCGAGATCGGCGCCACTGCCACCGGTGCAGGCGCGCAGGCCGCAGGGGCCTACGCCACGGCCACCGGCAGCCAGTCCACGGCGAGCGGCCAGCAGGCGACCGCCAATGGCTTCCGCGCCAATGCGTCCGAAGCCGGCGCCTCGGCCTTCGGCAGCTACAGCGAAGCGACCGGCCAGCTCTCTTCCGCACTGGGCTATGGCGCGGTGGCCTCCAACGCTTACGCCGTGGCGGTCGGTGCGGCCTCGACCGCGTCCGGCTCGGGTGCGGTGGCGGTCGGTGAATACTCCGAAGCCACCGGCGATGAGAGCGTGGCGATCGGTGGCACGACCTTCTTCGGTCTGCTGCCGTCGCGTGCCTCGGGAACCGGTGCCTCGGCGTTCGGTGCAGGTGCCTGGGCGACCGATGACTACGCCACCGCGATCGGCTGGAACGCGTGGGCCGATGCAGGCAATGCCACCGCGCTGGGCGCCAGTGCCAGCGCAGAGGGCGTGAACAGCGTCGCGCTGGGTGCCGGGTCCGTCGCTGACCGCGACAATGCCGTCTCCGTCGGCACGGCCACCGCACAACGCCAGATCACCAACGTCGCCGCCGGTACCGAAGGCACTGACGCAGTGAATGTCGATCAGCTCAATGCGGTGGCCGATGTGGCCGAAACCACCAGCCGCTTCTTCCAGGCGTCGGGCAGCGGCAATGGCGACGACGTCGGCAGCTATGTCGACGGGGCGTATGCCACCGCCGCGGGTGAGGCCGCCAACGCGTTCGGCACCGGGGCCTCGGCCTATGGCAGCGGTTCGCTGGCCTCCGGCCGCAATGCCTCGGCATCGGGCTTCAACGCCTCGGCCACGGCCGACTCGGCGACCGCCATCGGTGGTGCGCTGTATTACGAAGATGAGAACGGCAACGTGCTGCTCGACAAGGCCACCAGCGCCAGCGCCGTCGGTGCCACCGCACTCGGTGCGGGGGCGCAGGCCGAAGGAAGCTTCAGCACCGCCACCGGTGCCGGTGCCACGGCGGCCGGGCTGCAGTCCGCGGCCTTCGGCTACAGCGCCGAAGCAGGCAGTGACTACAGCACGGCGGTCGGTACCTTCAGCGCGGCCAGTGGGGTACGCACCACGGCGCTGGGCTATGGGGCCGAGGCCAGCGGTGATTACGCCTCCGCACTGGGCTGGGGCAGTGCCGCGTCGGGCAGCTACGCCAATGCGATCGGCTACGCATCGCAGGCCAGTGGCGACAACAGCGTCGCGGCCGGTTCCAACGCCTGGGCCACCGCCGCACGCACCACCGCGGTGGGGCAGTTGGCATGGGCAACCTCGCAGGGCGCGACGGCCATCGGCCAGGACAGCTACGCCTACAGCGGCCTGAACGCCACGGCGGTCGGTACCAGTTCGTCGGCCAGTGGCGCAGGCAGCGTCGCGCTCGGCGCCGGTGCCCGCACCAGCGAGGCCAATGTGGTCTCGGTCGGCGGCGGCAATGGCACCACCGGCCCGGCCACGCGCCGCATCACCAATGTCGGTGACGCGATCAATGCGAGTGACGCGGTGACCAAGTCGCAGCTCGATTCGGTCGCAGCCACCGCCGATGCGGTCGGCAAGCACTTCCAGGCCAGCGGCAGCGGGGTGGCCACGGCCAGCGGCAGTGATGCACTCGCCGCCGGTTCCGGTGCCACCGCCAGTGCGACACGCAGCAGCGCGCTGGGTACCGCGGCCGTCGCCTCGGCGACCGGGGCCACCGCGGTCGGTGCCGATGCCTCGGCACGCGGTGCCAACAGCACCGTGCTGGGCCGGCAGGCCTCGACCAATGCGACCAATGGCGTGGCGATCGGCAACGGTGCGTTCGCCAGCAACGGGGCCAACAGCATCGCGATCGGTTCAGCGGCAGGTGTCTCCGGTGCCAACGCGGTGGCGCTGGGGTCCGGTTCGCGCGCGGTCGAAGCCAATGTGGTGTCGGTCGGTGGCGGCAACGGCACGGATGGCCCGGCCACGCGCCGCATCGTCAACGTCGGAGCTGGCCGCATTGCCGCGGGCAGCACCGATGCCGTGACCGGCGGCCAGCTCAACACCACCAACCAGCGCGTCGGCGCGGTGGAAACCCAGGTGGGTGATATCGACACCCGCATCGGCTCGGTCGAGAACGTCACCGCCAATGCGCTGACCTACGATGACAGCAGCCGCGACACGCTGACCCTGTCGGGTCTGCAGGGCACCACGCTGGACAACGTCGGCAGCGGTTCGATCGCGTCCGGCAGCCGCCAGGCGATCAACGGTGGGCAGTTGTTCCAATCGCTCACCGATGTCGCCACCTTCCTCGGTGGCGGTGCCAGCGTGGGCATGCAGGGCGTGTTCGTTGCGCCGAACTATGTGATCCAGGGCGCGACCTACAGCAACGTGGGCGATGCACTGGGCGCGCTCGACCGCAAGGTCAGCGATCTCGATCAGCGCGTGGCCGGTGGCAGCAGCAGCGGTGCACGGGCACGTACCGCCGCGCTCGCTACGGCCAGCGTCGCACCGGAGGCCAGTGTGATGAGCGCCACCAGCGACGACGCCATCGCGTCGGTGCAGGGCACGCCCACCGCCGCCAGCGTGGGCGGCAGCCAGCCGCTCAGCGCACCGGCCGCGGCACCGGCGGCAGTCAATGCGGTGGTGATGGGCGACGGTGCCGTGGCCAGCGGGGCCTCGGCCACGGCCATCGGCCAGGGTGCGACCGCCTCGGCCGTCAACTCGGTGGCACTGGGCCAGGGCTCGGTCGCCGATCGTGCCGATACGGTCTCGGTCGGCAGCGTCGGCAACGAGCGACAGGTCGCCAACGTCGCGGCCGGTACGCAGGCCACCGATGCGGTCAACAAGGGCCAGCTGGATGGCGGCATCGCGACCGCCAACAGCTACACCGACCAGCGCTTCACCTCGATGGCCGACAGCTTCGACATCTACAAGGGCGAGATCGACCAGCGCCTGCGTCACCAGGACCGCCGCATCGATCGCCAGGGCGCGATGAGCGCGGCGATGCTCAACATGGCCACCAGCGCCGCCGGCGTGCGCACCCAGAACCGCGTCGGTGTCGGCGTCGGTTTCCAGGGCGGCGAATCGGCGCTGTCGCTGGGCTACCAGCGTGCGCTCAGCGAGCGCGCCACGGTGACCCTGGGCGGTGCCTTCAGCAGTGATGACAGCTCGGTCGGCGTGGGTGCCGGCTTTGGCTGGTAAGCCGTTGGTTTCAATGCGGGGCCGTGCGCGGCCCCGTTGCAACGCAATGCAAGGCCTGAGGGGGCGGGTCACGGGAACCCTGGCCAGGGCCGGCCAGGGAGCTCGCATGGAGTGTTGGCCTGAACAGTCGTTTGATCCATGACCTTGAAGAGGACGTCAACGTGACCAGTAAGCAGAACCTTCGCATCAATGTGCTGGCAGCCGCCGTGCTGTCGTTGTCCGCAGGCGCCAGCGCCTATGCAGCGGGCCTGCCGGCCAAGGAGCCGGTGCGCCAGCCGGCTGCCGCCCAGGGCGCAGAGCGCATCATCGTCAAGTACCGCGCCGGCACCGCTGCGGCCACGGATCGTTCGGCCAAGCTGACGGCCGTGCAGTCGGCGGTCGCCCGCGCCAGTGTCGGTGGCTCCGCCGCCGGCCGTGCCAGTGCCGTGAACCCGCAGATCGTGCGCAAGCTCGGTGTCGGTGCCGATCTGATCCGCCTGCAGGGCCGCTTGAGCCCGGCCGAACTGCAGAAGGTGCTGGCCGAGATCAAGGCCGATCCCTCCGTGCAGTACGCCGAAGTGGACGTGAAGCTGCAGCGCACCGATGTGCGCCCGCGCGACGCGACCCCGCAGCTGGTGCCGAACGATCCGTACTACGCGCAGTACCAGTGGCATCTGAACAGCGCTACCGGCGGCATCAATGCGCCGGCAGCGTGGGACATCGCCCAGGGCGAAGGCGTGGTGGTGGCGGTGCTCGATACCGGCATCCTGCCGCAGCACCCGGATTTCTCCGGCAATCTGCTGGCCGGTTACGACTTCATCAGCGATGCGGAAACCTCGCGCCGACCGACCGACGAGCGCGTGCCGGGTGCGCTGGATTACGGTGATTGGGTAGAAAACGACAACGAGTGCTATGCCGGCTCGCTGGCCGATGACAGCTCCTGGCACGGTACCCACGTCGCGGGCACCATCGCCGAGTCCACCAACAACGGTGTGGGCATGGCGGGCGTTGCGTACAAGGCGCGCGTCCTGCCGGTCCGCGTCCTCGGCAAGTGCGGTGGCTACCTGTCCGACATCGCCGATGCGATCACCTGGGCCTCCGGTGGCACGGTGGCCGGGATCCCGGCCAACGCCAATCCGGCCGAGGTCATCAACATGAGCCTGGGCGGCGGCGGCGCGTGTGATGCGCTGTACCAGGATGCGATCAATGGCGCCGTGTCGCGCGGCACCACCGTGGTGGTCGCCGCCGGCAACTCGGCCTCCAACGCGTCCAATTTCCGTCCGGCCAGCTGCGCCAACGTGGTGGCGGTCGGCGCCACCCGCATCACCGGTGGGATCGCCTACTACTCCAACTTCGGCACCGTGGTGGACCTGTCCGGCCCGGGCGGCGGTGGCAGCGTGGACGGCAATCCGGGCGGCTACGTGTGGCAGTCCGGCTACAACGGCCTGACCACGCCGACCTCCGGTGCCTACAGCTACGTGGGCATGGCCGGCACCTCGATGGCCTCCCCGCATGTCGCGGCGGTGGCAGCGCTGGTGCAGGGCGCGGTCGCGGCGGCCGGCAAGGATCCACTCACTCCGGCTGCGCTGGAAGCCCTGCTCAAGCAGACCGCACGGGCCTTCCCGGTCACCATCCCGACCGCCACCCCGATCGGCACCGGCATCGTCGATGCCAAGGCCGCCCTGGACAAGGCGCTGGAAGAAGAGTGCACCGAGAACTGCGGCCCGGTGGCCACGCCGCTGACCAACAAGGTCGCCGTCGGTGGCCTGAGCGGCGCCGGTGGCAGCGAAGTGCTGTACAGCTTCGAGGCGCAGGCCGGCAAGGTGCTGAGCCTGCTCACCTACGGTGGCAGCGGCAATGTGTCGGTGTACGTGAGCCAGGGCAAGGAGCCGACCGCGACCGCGTTCGATGCCAAGTCCACGCGCCCGGGCAACAGTGAAACCGTGCGCTTCACCGCGCCGGTGGCCGGCACGTATTACATCAAGGTGGTCGGTGAGTCCGCGTTCAGCGGTGTGAGCATCCTCGCCAACCAGTAAGACCGGTAAAACCCCAACGGGAGTCCGTCATGTGACGGGCTCCCGTTTTTACATCTGGACCGTGTGCAATCCCGCGTACGATCGCGGTGAACTGCTAAAGTCGCAGCGGTTGCCAGGAGAAAGTGCTTGAACGCGGTTGCCCAGGATCCCACTGCAGAAGCCACCGCCGAATCCCGCATCGTCGGGGTATTGCTGGAGAAAGGTCGGCTCAAGGACAGCGACCTGGCCCGCGCGCGTCCGCTGCACCGTGAGTCCGGCGGCAGCCTGCTCGGTCTGCTGGTGCGGCTGGGGCTGGTCTCCGAGCGGGACCATGCACAGACCTGTGCCGAGGTGCTCGGCCTGCCGTTGCTCGATGCCAAGGCCGTGCCGGAAGCGCCACCCGAAGCGCTGCTCGATGGCTTGCCGTTGACGCTGCGTTTCCTCAAACAATTCCATGTCTGTCCGCTGGTCCTCCAGGACGGCGTGCTCGACCTGTGGCTGTCCGATCCGCAGGACCCGTATGCGGCCGATGCGGTGCAGTTGGCGATGGGCCTGCCGGTGCGCCTGCACGTGGGCCTGCGCTCGGAGATCGACGATCTGATCGAGCGCTGGTTTGGCCAGGGCCGCAGCGCGATGGGCGCGATCATCGAGACCGCCGACGGGGAGGGCGCTGCGGTCGACGACATCGAACACCTGCGCGATCTGGCTTCCGAAGCGCCGGTGATCCGGCTGGTCAACCTGGTCATCCAGCGGGCGGTGGAACTGCGCGCCTCGGATATCCATATCGAACCGTTCGAGAATCGCCTGAAAGTGCGTTACCGCGTGGATGGCGTGCTGATCGAAGGGGAAAGCCCGCCGGTCAATCTCACGGCCGCGGTGATCAGCCGTATCAAGATCATGGCGCGGCTCAACATCGCCGAACGTCGCCTGCCGCAGGACGGCCGCATCATGTTGCGCGTGCAGGGCAAGGAGCTCGATCTGCGTGTCAGCAGCGTGCCCACCGCGCATGGCGAAAGCGTGGTGATGCGCCTGCTCGACCGCGATACGGTGGTGTTCGATTTCCATCGGCTGGGTTTCACCGAGGCATTCCTGCCGCAGTTCCGCAAGGTGCTCGAGCAGCCGCATGGCATCCTGCTGGTGACCGGCCCCACCGGCTCGGGCAAGACCACCACGCTGTACACCGCGCTGAGCCAGCTCAATACCGCCGACGTCAAGATCATCACTGTCGAAGATCCGGTCGAATACCAGATCGAAGGCATCAACCAGATCCAGGCCAAACCGCAGATCGGGTTGGATTTCGCCAATGCGCTGCGCAGCATCGTGCGCCAGGATCCGGACATCATCATGATTGGCGAAATGCGCGATCTGGAAACCGCCCGCATCGCGATCCAGTCCGCGCTCACCGGCCACCTGGTGCTCTCCACCCTGCACACCAACAATGCCGCCGGCGGCATCACCCGCCTGCTGGACATGGGCGTGGAAGATTATCTGCTGACCTCCACGATCAACGGCATCCTCGCCCAGCGCCTGGTGCGCCGGCTGGAGCCGCAGCATGCGCAGCGCTACCGTGCCTCACCGGAAGAGATCGACAAATTCGGCCTGCGCCGCCTGCAGCCGGAGGGGGAGATTTTCCTCTACCGTGCACAGCCCTCGGCGATCGCGCCCACCGGGTATCTCGGCCGCACCACCATCGTCGAGTTCCTGGTGATGAACGATGCGCTGCGCAGCGCGGTGATGCGTCGCGCCGGCATGGGCGAGATCGAACAGATCGCGCGCGCGGCCGGCATGCGCACCATGTATGAGGATGGCCTGTCCAAGGCCCTGCAGGGCCACACCACGCTGGAAGAAGTACTGCGCGTGACGGAGGAATCCTGATGCGTGCATGCGGTCGGCACCCGGTGGGCGGCTGAGCATGGCCCAGTACCGCTACAAGGCGCTCAACGCGCATGGCGAACTGTTCGAGGGCCAGATGGACGCGGCCAGCGAAGCCGAGGTGGCCGCGCGCCTGCAGGACCAGGGTCACATGCCGATGGAGGCGCGCCTGGCCAGCGAAGGTGTCGCGGGGGCGTCATCCTGGGCGGCGCTGCTGCGTCGCAAACCGTTCGACGGCGGTGGGCTGGTGCAGTTCACCCAGCAACTGGCGACGCTGCTCGGTGCCGGGCAGCCACTGGACCGTGCGCTCAGCATCCTGCTGGAACTGCCTGAAGACGAGCGCACGCGCCGGGTGGTCACCGACATCCGCGACATCGTGCGCGGCGGTGCGCCGCTCTCCACCGCGCTGGAGCGCCAGCACGGGCTGTTCTCGCGGCTGTACATCAACATGGTGCGCGCCGGTGAAGCCGGTGGCAGCCTGCACGACACCCTGCAGCGGCTGTCGGATTATCTGGAGCGCAGCGCTGAGCTGAAAGGCCGCGTCATCAACGCGCTGATCTACCCGGCGATCCTGCTGGCGGTGGTCGGCGGTGCGCTGCTGTTCCTGCTGGGCTACGTGGTGCCGCAGTTCGCGCTGATGTACGAAAGCCTGGATGTCGCGCTGCCGTGGTTCACCCAGTGGGTGCTCACCGCCGGCCTGGTCGTGCGCGAAGGCTGGATCATCATGATCGTGGTACCGGCCGTGATCGCGCTGGTGGTGGAGCGGCGGCTGCGGCAACCGGCCACGCGCCTGGCCATGGATGGCTGGCTGCTGCAACGCAACGGCATCGGCCCGCTGCTTGCCAAGCTGGGAACCGCGCGCCTGGCCCGCACCCTGGGCACGTTGCTGCGCAACGGCGTGCCGCTGCTGTCCGGCCTGGGCATCGCGCGCAACGTGCTGAGCAACCGCGCGCTGGCCGCCGATGTCGATGCAGCCAGTGACGAGGTCAAGAACGGCAACGGCCTGTCGGCATCGTTGGCGCGCGGCAAACGCTTTCCGCGGTTGGCGCTGCAGATGATCCAGGTCGGCGAGGAATCCGGCGCGCTGGATACGATGCTGCTCAAGACCGCCGATACGTTCGAACAGGAAAGCGCGCGCGCGATCGACCGGTTGCTGTCGGCGCTGGTGCCGGTGATCACCCTGGTGCTGGCTTCGGTGGTCGGCCTGGTGATCGTGGCCGTGCTGGTGCCGTTGTACGACCTGACCAATGCCATCGGCTGACCGGCCGCTGGTGAATACCCCAACGATTCGATGCAAGGAGCCTGCCATATGCAACGCCGTCGCCTGACCCGCTTTTCTTCCGCGCGCCACCAGTCCGGCATGAGCCTGCTGGAGATCATCATCGTGATCGTGCTGATCGGTGCGGTGCTGACCCTGGTCGGCAGCCGCGTGCTCGGCGGCGCCGATCGTGGCAAGGCCAACATCGCCAAGGCACAGGTGCAGACCATGGCCGGCAAGATCGACAACTATCAGCTCGATACCGGCAAGCTGCCGGCCAAACTGGATGATCTGGTCACCCAGCCCAGCGGCAGCGCGGGTTGGCTCGGGCCGTACGCCAAGCCGGCCGACCTCAATGACCCGTGGGGTCATGCGTTGGAGTACCGCGTGCCGGGCGAAAGCCAGCCGTACGACCTGATCAGCCTGGGCAAGGACGGCAAGGTCGGTGGCAGCAGTTACGACGCGGACATCCGGTACGAGTAATCGGCAGTGGGAGCGCTGTGGCCCATGCCGAGCAGACCGCCGCATCGCGTGCCCACGGGCACCCGTGTGCGCGGTCTGTCGTTGCTGGAGATGCTGCTGGTCGTGGCGCTGATCGCCATCATCGGTGTGGTGACCGCCACCGCGATGAACGGTGGCATCGACGGCATGCGCCTGCGCAACGCCGGCAAGGAAATCGCCACCCAGCTGCGCTACAC
The DNA here is from genome assembly GCF_039673205.1 of Stenotrophomonas sp. TWI809. NCBI lineage: Bacteria > Pseudomonadati > Pseudomonadota > Gammaproteobacteria > Lysobacterales > Lysobacteraceae > Stenotrophomonas > Stenotrophomonas sp. TWI809. Next base: position 94,221 of record NZ_JBDJLE010000011.1, read on the forward strand.
GCGCACGCAGGCCATCGCCACCGGCCAGACCCAGCGCTTCGTGATCGACCCGCGTGCCAGGACGTGGCAGGCCGCCAATGGGCGCCACGGGCAGATTCCCGCCGCGCTGGACGTCCAGTTCCGCGGGGCGAGCCAGCTCAGCACCGCGCCGGGGCAGGGCAGCATCGCCTTCTTCGCCGACGGCGCGGCCAGTGGCGGCAGCATCGACCTGAGCACGCGCGGCGCGGTGTGGGAGATCCACGTCGGCTGGATCACCGGCGAAGTCCGTGCCGGTCCGCGCCGGGAGGGCGGATGAAGCGTCAGCGCGGCTATTCATTGCTGGAGGTGATCATCGCCTTCGCGCTGCTGGCGTTGGCGTTGACCCTGCTGCTGGGCAGCCTGTCCGGTGCGGCGCGTCAGGTCGGTCAGGCCGACGTGCGCAGCCGGGCCACGCTGTATGCGCAGTCGCTGCTGGCCAGTACCGGCGTGGAGGCTCCGCTGCAGGAGGGCAGCACACAGGGCGAGTGGGAGCAGGGCAAGTATCGTTGGCGATTGCAGGTGGAACCGTACGCGGAGCCGCGCACGACCACCGCGCCGGTGGCCACCGATGTTGGCGGCCCGACCCTGGCGCAGATCACCCTGCAGGTGCGCTGGGGCGAAGGCAACGGCGAGCAGTTGCAATGGCGCAGCCTGCGCGTGTTGCCGCCGGTACCGGGCACCCCGCGATGACGCTGCGCGCGCGCCGTGCCCGCGGCTTCACCCTGATCGAAATCCTGCTGGCGACCGCGCTGCTGGTCGGCGGCCTGGCGCTGGCCTTCGCCACCGTGCGCTCGGCCATGGCGATCAGCCAGCGCGGCGAGCGCATGGCCGCCCAGAACGAGCGCATGCGCGCGGTCGAAGGCTTTCTGCGGCGTCGCCTGTCGACCGCGCTGGTCATCGCGACCTCGCCGCCGGATCCCACCCGCGACCCGGTGTACTTCGTTGGCGAGCCGCAGCGGATGCTGTTTGTCTCCGATCTGCCTGGCTACCTCGGCCGGGGCGGGCCGTATGCGCATGAGCTGCAGGTCCGTCGTGCGGGTGGGCAGGAGCAGCTGGAGGTCGGGCTGACCCTGCTGCAGAACGGCGAGGCGATCGAAGAAGATCCACCGCGGCCGCCGGAAATGCTGGCCGATCAGCTGCGCGACGTGCGCTTCCGCTATCGCGGTACCGATCCGCGCACCGGCCAGCTGACCGAATGGCTGGACCGCTGGGAGGACACCCGCCGCCTGCCGCTGCTGGTCTCGATCGAGATCGTCCCGCTGCAGGGGCCGGCGTGGCCACCGATGATCGCGGCGCTCCCGCCACCGCGCGGAGATGGCCGATGAGGCCGGCGCGCGGTGCCGCGCTGGTGCTGGTGCTGTGGTTGATCGCGCTGCTCACGGCGGTGATCGGCGCATTCGCGCTGAGCGCACGCGTGGAGCACATGCAGCAGCGCGTGATTGGCGATGATGCCATCGGCCAGGAATACGCGCGCGCGGGGCTCGAATATGCCCTGCATCGTCTGCAGCCGCGCGCCAGTCAGCCGGCATGGGTGGCCGATGGCCGCCGCTACCGGTGGAGCTTCGATGACCGCCGGATCGATCTGGCGATCCTGGATGAGAACGGCAAAGTGAATCTGAATCTGGCCGATGCCAGCTTCCTCACCGCCTTCCTTCGTGCAATGGGAGAGGAACCTGGCCGCGCCCAGCAGCTGGCCGGTGCCATCGTCGATTGGCGCGACGCCGACAGCCTCAAACAGCCTGGTGGTGGCGCGGAGACGCCGGATTACGTCGCGGCCGGCCTGCCGTATGGCGCACGCAACGCGCGCTTCGAGACCGTGGGCGAGCTGCAGCGCGTGCTGGGCATGGAGGCGGACCTGTATGCGCGGATCGAGCCGATGCTGACCCTGTACAGCCGCCAGGCGCGGCCCGATCCGCGCTTCGCGGCTGGCCCGGTGTTGACCGCGCTGGGGCTGGACGCCGAACGCCTGCTGGCCGAGCGCGAGCGTGCGGCGGCGGCAGATGACGCGGGATTACCGACCGCACCGCTTGCAGGTGGCAGCGGCACCTATAGTATCGAGAGTCGCGCCACGGACGAACGCGGCCGGATATCGGTACTGCGCGCCGTGGTGAGGATGGGGTCGGCAGGCACGCCGGGAACGGCATACACAGTACTTCGCTGGGAACAGGGAATGGCAGCAAGATGACGGCATGGCGTGACAGTCTGGTGCGGGCCCGCGGGCGCTTGTCGCCTGGCGTGGGCAGCAGCCTGCGCTGGTGGCGGCAATCGTTGCTGGCCTGGCTGCCGGTGCGGTGGCAATGGGCGATGGGCTGGTCGCGCTCGCGGCTGCTGTTGCAGCGCGATGGTGAGGTGTTGCGCCTGCAGCGCCAGACGGGCGAGCAGATCGAGGCGATCGCCGAACTGCCCTGGCCGGTATCGCCGGACACCCTGGATACCGTGCTGGACGCGCGCCTGCGCAGCTTGCCGCGGCATTGGTTGCTGCCCGCCGGCAGCGTGTTGCGGCGCCCGCTGCGGCTGCCTGCGGCGGCCGCGGAGCGGCTGCGCGATGTGGTCGGTTTTGAAATTGATCGGCAAACCCCCTTCGATGCCAGCCAGGTCAGCTACGACGTGCGCGAGCTGGGCGCGCTGCCGGATGGCCAGTTGCAGGTCGAGCTGGTGGTGATCCCGCGCGTGCAGCTGGAGCAGTGGGCGCAGCAGGCCGGGCCGTGGGCGCAGGCCGTGGCCGGCGTCGATGCGGTGGATGCCACTGGCCAGCCGCTGGACGTCAATCTGCTGCCGGTCGCGCAGCGGCAGCCGTATCGCGACCCGATGGCGCGCTGGAACTGGCTGCTGGCCGTGGGCGCGGTCGTGCTGCTTGCGCTGGCCGGCCATCAGTTGATCGACAATCGCCAGGCCGCGGCAGACCAGTTGCGTGAGCAGGTCGATGCCGCCGCGCGTGATGCGCGGCGGGTTGCCGCCGAACGGCAGCAACTGCAGAGTCTGGTGGAAGGCGCCGCGTTCCTGGAGGGCAAGCGTTCCGAGCATGCGAGCACCGTGGAGATATGGAATGAACTTACCCGCCTGCTGCCCGATGGCACCTATCTGGAAAAAATGTCGATCGAGGGCACCACGCTGCAGTTGATCGGGCTCAGCCGCGAAGCCTCGCAACTGGTGCCGCTGCTGCAGGACTCGCCGCTGTGGCGCAAGGTCAACCTGACCGGCGTGCTGCAGGCCGATGGGGCGACCAGCGGCCGCGACCGTTTCACGCTGACTGCCGAGCTGCAGCCGTTGCCCGGCGCGATGCCGCCTGCCAAGGAGGTTGCCGATGGCAGCACAACCGACGCGCCGTGATCGCTGGCTGGCGCTGGGCCTGCTGCTGGCGGTGATCGCGGTGGCCTACCTGCTGCTGGTGCATCCGTGGTTGACCCGCCCGCTGCTGGCGATCCATGCCGACATCGCAACGGTGCAGGAGCGTCAGCAGCGTGTGCAGGCGCAGCTGGCGCAGCGCGGCCAGATCGCTACCCAACTGAGCGAGGTGCAGACGGCGCTCGAGGGCCGCCCCGGCTTCCTGCGCGAAGCCACGGCCGAATCGGCGGCTGCCGCGCTCTCCAGCCGCCTGCAGGATGCGGTGGCCTCCGCCAGCCCGGGCAATCGCAGCTGCACGATCAGCAATCGCACGCCACTGCCGGATGCCAGTCGCGAACCGGCCTTCCCGCGCGTGGCCCTGCAGGTGCGCCTGCGGTGCGGCGTGCCGGAGATGGCCGCGGTGCTGCACACGCTGGAGACCGGCACGCCGCGCCTGTTCGTGGACAACCTCAATCTGCTGGCGCAGCGCTTCCAGCAATCGCCAAGTGAAACCGGCACCGGCCTGGACGTGTCGTTCGAACTGGTCGGCTATCTGCGCCCGGGCGCCGCGCTGGAGCCTGGTGCGCCGGTGCCGCCCCCCCTTCCGCTGCCGGCGGGACAGGACGCTGGGCAGAACGCTGACCCAGGTGCGGCCCTGCCCAGCGATGCGGCCGAACCCGCGCCGGCACCGGACGCTGCCGAGGAGGTCGAGCATGAAGCTTGAAGCAGCCGGCCTGCGCACCTGGTGGCTGGGGGGCATCGCGCTGTGGGCACTGGCGATCTGGATCGCCACGCTGTTCGGGCTGGGCAGCCGTATCGCGCCGGCCACGGATGGCGATATCGGCCCCGGGCCGTTGCCGCAGCTGGCACCGGCCGCACCGGAGCGCATGGCCTCGGCCAGCACGTACGCACAGATCGGTGCGCGGCCGCTGTTCGCCGAAGACCGGCAGCCGCGCCCGTATCTGCTCGGCGGCACCGAGCAGGGCACCGCCAGCAGCGTTTCGCTGACCGGCGTACTGCTCACGCCTGACTTCGCCATGGCCATCCTGACCACCGATCAGCGCCAGTCGCTGCGGTTGCGCTTGAACGGTGAGGCGGTGAACGGTTGGCAGCTGCTGGCGCTGGAACCACGCCGGGCCACGGTCAGCGGGCCGGGTGGCACCCAGACGCTGGAACTGCCGGTGTTCAACGGGCAGGGCGGCGAGCCCCCCACCGTGCTGGGCGCCACGCCGCTCACGAGCGTTCCTCCGGCCGGTACCGGCGCCCGACCGATCAACGGCGCGGCGGCGCCGATGCCCGCGCCCCCACCGGCCGCAGCCCCTGCGGCGCAGGCAGGGACGCCCTCGAATGCGGCGGCCCCCGCGCAGAACGCGCAGGGCCCCAGCGAAGACCAGATGAAGGCGATCCGCGAACGCATCCAGGCGCGCCGCCAGCAATTGCAGCAACAACAGCAACAGCAGTCGCAGCAACCGCCCGCGGGCGGCTCCGGCCACAACCCTTAGAGTGACAGCATGACCCTGCGCCTTTTCCCCGTGTCTTTCCTTGTCGCCCTGCTGGTGGGCTGCACCACCGTGCCCGCGCCGGAGGTGCGCCGCGATGCGGTCCTCGACAGCTACCAGGTGGTCGCCGGTGATGGATCCCACGCAGGCGTCGATGCCGAGCCACTGGGAACCAGCAGTGCACCGCAGGCGGTGATCCGCCGCGGCACCGGCACGATGATCAACCGCAGCGCCGCCGCGGCGCCGCAGCCGTCGCTGGGCAATGCCTCTACCGGCAATGCGACCTTCAACTTCGAAGGCGAATCGGTGCACGCCGTGGTCAAGGCGATCCTCGGCGACTTCCTCGGCCAGAACTATGTGATCGCGCCGGGCGTGCAGGGCACCGTGACCCTGGCCACGCCCAAGCCGGTCTCCTCGGCGCAGGCCTTGAACCTGCTGGAAATGGTGCTGGGCTGGAACAACGCACGCATGGTCTACAGCGCAGGCCGCTACAACATCGTGGCCGCCGACCAGGCGCTGGCGGGCACCGTATCCCCCAGCACCGCCTCGCCGGCCAATGCGCGTGGCTTCGAAGTGCGCGTGGTGCCACTGCAGTACATCTCCGCCACCGAGATGAAGAAAGTGCTGGAGCCGTACGCGCGCCCGAACGCGATCGTCAACGTCGACAACGGCCGCAACGTGATCACCCTCGGCGGTACCCGCAGCGAACTGGAGAACTACCTGCGCACGGTCGAGATTTTTGACGTGGACTGGCTCTCGGGCATGTCCGTGGGCGTGTTCCCGATCCAGTCCGGCAAGGCCGAGCAGGTCGCCGCCGATCTGGAGAAGGTGTTCGGCGAGGAAAGTAAAACTCCCAGCGCCGGCATGTTCCGCTTCCTGCCGCTGGAGAATGCCAACGCGGTGCTGGTGATCACCCCGCAGGCGCGCTATCTCGACCAGATCCAGCAGTGGCTGGACCGCATCGATACCGCCGGTGGCAGCGCGCGGCTGTTCTCCTATGAGCTGCGCTACGTCAAGGCCAAGGACCTGGCCGAGCGTCTGGCCGAGGCCTTCGCCAATGAGAACGGCCGCGGCGGCCGCGGCAGCAGTTCGCTGGCGCCGGGCGCGTCGCCGATGGACATCGGCAGCCGCGATGGCAACAGCAACAGCAATTTCTCCAACACCGGCAGCAGCAACGGCAGCAGCCGCGGTGGGCTGGGCGAGGGCACGATGAGCCTGCCGCAGCGCCAGTCCGGCAACGCCAGCTTCAGCCTGGAGGTGCAGGGCGATACGGTCGGTGTCTCGGCAGTGGAGGAAACCAACACGTTGCTGGTGCGCTCCACCCCGCAGGCGTGGCGCTCGATCCGCGAGGTGATCGAAAAGCTCGACGTGATGCCGATGCAGGTCCACATCGAAGCGCAGGTGGCCGAGGTCGCGCTGACCGGCGATCTCAGCTACGGCGTGAACTGGTTCTTCGAGCAGGCCGTGGCCACCGGCAAGACCGAGAGCGGCATCGACCTGCCCAGCGCGCTTGGCCGTTCGATCTGGGGCAGCATTTCCGGCTCGGTCGGCAGTGACGGGGTCGGCTGGACCTTCCTCGGCAAGAACGCCGCCGCGGTGGTCAGCGCGCTGGACAAGGTCAGCAACCTGCGTCTGCTGCAGACCCCGTCGCTGTTCGTGCGCAACAACGCCGAAGCCACCCTCAATGTGGGCACCCAGATTCCGATCAACTCGGTGTCGGTCAATACCGGCGTGGGCGGCGACAACACCTACAGCCAGGTCCAGTACCTGGATACCGGCGTGATCCTCAAAGTGCGCCCGCGCATCACCCGCGATGGCGTGGTGTTCCTGGACATCGTGCAGGAGGTCAGTTCGGCCGGCGCGATCCCGAGCGGCTGCGACCCGACCCGCACCACCTGCAACCCGCCGATCAATACCCGCAAGATTTCCACCGAAGCGGCGGTGCAGAGCGGTGACACCATCATGCTCGCCGGCCTGATCACCGATTCCGGCGAAGACGGCTCCAGTGGCGTTCCGGGCCTGAGCAAGCTGCCGGTGATCGGTGCGCTGTTTGGCCGGAAGACGTTGAAGTCCGAACGCTCCGAAGTGATCGTGCTGCTGACCCCGACCATCGTGCGCAACGCACAGGAGTCGCGGAACCTGACCGACGAGTACAGCAGCCGCTTCCGTGCGATGGAGCCGTTCCCCGAGCGCAAGGGCAAGCGCTGAGCGATGCCAGGCCCCTGCTGTCACCGCAGGGGCCGATCTTGTTACGCTGGCCGCGCCCAAGGGAGCCTGCGATGACACAGCGACACGGCGAAGACGGCAGCACGCAGAGGTCGGCATGAGTACGGTCATCCTGTTGCCGATCGGGGTCGACGATGCCGCGCTGGACCGCTGCCTGGCCGCGCTCGATGCCGGCACCGCGCCCGGTACGGCGATCTGGTTGGCCGACGATGGCCAGGCCGGCCCGCGCGCCCAGGCCGTGATCGAACACTGGTTGGCACAGACGCCGCTGCAGGCCGAGTACACCCGCCGTGCCCGGGCGATCGGCGAAGTCGCTCATCTGGATGAAATGCTCGCCGCGTGTACCGGCGCCGACGTGGTGGTGCTCGCCCCGGATGCGATCCCGGCACCGGGCTGGCTGCAGCAGCTGGAGGCCTGCCTGGCCCGCGATGCCTCGATCGGCTCGGCCACGCCGTGGTGCAATGCCGGTGAGACGGCCGCCTGGCCGCGCCTGGGCGAGATCAATCCGCTGCCGGACGATCTGGACCTGGTGCCGTTGGCCCAGGCCTGCGCGGCGATGCCGCCGCTGCATCCCGAGTTGCCTTCGGCGGTGACCCACGCTGTGTTGTTGCGCGGCAATGCCCGGCGCAAGGCCGGCGGGCTGGACATGCACAGCTACGCGTCGTGGAACGCGGCGCTGATCGACCTCAGCCTGCGCATGGCCGGGCTCGGCTGGCGCAACGCGCTGTGCGAGACCGCCTTCGTCGCCCGCGTGGCCGAAGGCGTGACCGGCGAGGGCGACATGGAGGCGTTGGCGACGCGCTGGCCGGCCTGGCCGCCGCGGCTGGCCGGCTTTCTGATGGCTGATCCGTTGCAGCAGGCACGCCACGACCTGCAGCAACACCACCGGCAGGCGATAATGCCCAAGGCGCAGGGCGATCTGTTCGCGCCGCCTGTCATTGCCGCCCCGGAGCCGCCCGTTTGAGCCCTGCCATCGCCGCCATCATCGTCAGCTACCAGAGCGCCAGCACGCTGGACGCCTGCCTTCTGCGGCTGCGCGAGGCGCGCGACATCGCTGAAATCCGCGTGGTCGACAACGATTCCACCGACGGCACCCTGGAGATCGTGCAGCGCCATGCCAGCGCCGATCCGCGGGTGCGCTTCATCGCCAATCCGGACAACCCCGGATTTGCGGCGGCCAACAACCAGGGCGTGGCCGACAGCCAGGCACCCTGGCTGGCCTTCATCAACCCGGACCTGATGGTCGGTCCCGATACCCTGGCCCTGCTGCGCGAACGCGCGCTGCCGCTGGGTGACTGCCTGCTGGGCGTGGAACAGGTCGACGAAGACGGCCGCCCGGACGATGCGGTGCGCCGCCGAGACCCGGATTTCGCCGCGATGCTGCGCAACCCCGGGCAGGGCGGCAAGCTGGCGATCCCGGTTGACCGCAGCCAGCCGCTGCAGGTCGTGCCGGCCCTGTCCGGCGCCCTGCTGTTGATGCCGCGCGCGCTGTTCGACCGGATCGGCGGCTGGGATGCGGGCTATCGCCTGCACGCCGAGGATCTGGACCTGTGCCGGCGCGCACGCGAGGCCGGCGCGGTGATCGCGATCGCCAACGACCTGCAGGTCACCCATGTACGCGGTGTCTCCAGCCGCTCACGGCCGTTCTTCGTGGAATGGCACAAGCACCGGGGGCTGTGGCGCTACTTCCGGAAATTCGAGGCGCCGCAACGCGCCTGGCCGGTGCGCTGTGCCGTGTGGGGCGCGATCTGGGCGCATGCGCTGGCGCAGGTGCCGCGTCTGCTCCGCCGCCGGTAGAGGCCCGCGCACTCGCTTCGGCACCGGGGCGATACCTGCCGTGAACGCATTCCACGCTGCGGGCACCGGCCGTTGGCCGTACCCGGTGGCGGGCGCATAATCCCCAGCATGATCATCCAGTCCCTGCTCGACACCGACCTGTACAAATTCACCATGATGCAGGCGGTGCTGCATCAGTACCCCGGCGCGCAGGTGCAGTACCGGTTCAAGTGCCGGACCCCGGGCATCGACCTGGCGCAGTTCATCGACCAGATCAACGCCGAGATCGACCACCTGTGCAGCTTGCGATTCAGTGCCGAAGAGCTGGACTACGTGCGCGGCCTGCGCTTCGTCAAACCGGATTTCGCCGATTTCCTCGGCCTGTTCCACCTGGACCGCAAGTACATCGCGCTGCGCCCCTCGACCACCGTACCCGGTGAGATCGATCTGGACATCACCGGGCCGTGGCTGCACACCATCCTGTTCGAAGTTCCGCTGCTGGCGATCATCAACGAGGTCTGGTTCCGCAACACCACCGACTCGGATTTCAGCGAGGGCGAGCGCCGCCTGCAGGCCAAGACCGCGCTGCTGCGCGATACCCCCGGCTTCGAGCTGTGCCGGATCGCCGACTACGGCAGCCGCCGCCGTTACTCGCGCGAGTGGCACGGGCGGATGCTGCCCATGCTGCGCGACGCGCTCGGTGCGCAGTTCGTGGGCACCAGCAACGTGCATTTCGCCCGGCTGTACGGCATGACCCCGCACGGCACGATGGCCCATGAGTACCTGCAGGCGTTCCAAGCGCTCGGCCCGCGCCTGCGCGATTCGCAGGTGGCGGCGCTGGAATCCTGGGCGCGCGAGTACCGCGGCGACCTGGGCATCGCGCTGTCGGACGTCGTCGGGCTGGACGCCTTCCTGCGCGACTTCGACATGTACTTCTGCAAGCTGTTCGACGGCGTCCGCCATGATTCCGGCGACCCCTTCACCTGGGGCGACCGCATGCTGGCCCACTTTGAGAGCCGCCGGGTGGACCCACGCAGCAAGGTGCTGGTTTTCAGCGACGGGTTGAACATCGAAAAGGTGATGCAGCTGTTCGATTACTTCCGCGGCCGCTGCCAGGTGGCCTTCGGGGTCGGCACACACCTGACCAATGACCTGGGCCCGACCCCGCTCAACATCGTCATCAAGATGGTCCGCTGCAACGGCCAGCCGGTCGCCAAGCTGAGCGATTCACCCGGCAAGAGCATGTGTGATGACCCGGGGTATCTGGCGTATCTGCGCCAGGTGTTCGAGTTGCCGGCCGAGGGTTGAGCGTTGCGGCCGGGCGGTGGATACGCCGCGGCGTCACACTTTTTCGCCCGCCCTGCCGGGGAGGGGCGACGCCACGGGGTGCCGTCACGGCCGCCCGGGACCTCGGGCATTCCACGTTTCCGTTCAGCCCACTGGCCGCGGGTGACGCGGCGCGTCAGGAAGCGACGCAGCGCGCTCGCTATGCAGGAAAGCCAGATGTGCCACAATATTGTGAGGCGTAGTTCACACTTTTGACCGACATCGATGCCGGTAATTGCCCGTATACCGCCTCTGCATCGTGGTTCGTCTAGGCTTTCCAGATGAATTCATCAGCATTGCTTGATTACTACCGTGCCCATTCGTGCTCTCCTCAGTGGCGCGGCTTCCTGCTTGCGCTCTGCGAAGAGTTCGACAGTGCGTTGCCCGATGCCGAGCTGTCCCGGCTGATGGCGCGTATCGGTGAGCGCTTCGGCCGTGACCATGCGCTGCCGGCGGTGGCGACGCTGGAGGAACTGCAGCATGCGGCCAACGCCGTGTGGTCGTCGACGGAGTGGGGGCTGGTCGTATTCGAGGAAGCGCCCGAACAGGTGCGCATCCATCATGCCGCCTCGCCGTTGTCGGCGGTGCTCGGCGCCCGCGCCGGGTGGGACACCGGGTTTCTCGAAGGTGTGTACCGGCAGTGGTTCCGCGCCGCCGGGATGATGTCGGTGCTGGATGTGCGCTATCTGCAGAGCGATCATCCTGATGTAGCCACGTACACGCTGTCGCGTGTGTTCTGAATCCCTCCCCCTTTCGATGGTGCCATGAGCAAGCTTCAGCAACCTGCCGATTCAGAGAGCCACGACGACGTGGCCGGTCTCTTCAACCGTCTGGGGGACCGCGATGACACGCGTGCTTACCGGGATTTCTCTCATAGCCAGTCCCGCGTCAGCGCGGTGGCCAAGCCGCGCGACGAGGCGCCGCCGCCGATTCCGGCCGTGGTCCTGCCGCCGGTGGCCAGTGCCGCAGCGGTGATCGCGCCGGCCCAGGCTGCACCGGTGGAGACACCGACCAGTGCCGCACCGGCACAGAAAACACCGTTGGAACAGGTGTTCCAGCGCTTGGCGGGCGCGCGCAGCGCGACGCCGGGGCACAGCCCGTTGAGCCGGTTGCGCCAGGGTTGAAACGTAGCCGGTGATCGTCCGTCACGCCCTTTCGGGGCGGGGCGACGGGCCGGCTGATGCAAGGGGATGCCGCTGCCTGCGGCCGTGTTGGGGAACATCATGAGCAAGTCTTCCACCCCGAGAGGGGATGCCGTTCTGGCCCGTCTGGCGCTGCTTGCGCTGGCGGTCGGCGGCGCCATGCTGCTGGCCTTCGTGGTCACCGTTCCGATGGAGATCGGCCAGCAGTTCCTGTTCTCGGCGGTGGTGTTCCTGATCGCCCTGTGCCTGCGCAACCGCGAGAACCGGTTGATCCCGCTGATACTGATGGGCCTGTCGCTGGTGATGTCCACGCGCTACATGTACTGGCGTCTGACCGACACCATGGGCATGAGCAGCTTCGTCGATCTGACCCTGGGCCTGGGCCTGGTCGCCGCCGAGGTCTACTCGTTCATCGTGCTGGTGCTGGGCTACTTCCAGGTGGCGTGGCCGCTGCACCGCAAGCCGATGCCGCTGCCCGAAGATCAGTCGTTGTGGCCCAGCGTGGATGTGTTCATCCCCACCTACAACGAACCGCTCTCGGTGGTGCGCACCACGGTGCTGGCGGCGACGGTACTGGACTGGCCGGCCGACAAGCTCAACATCTACCTGCTCGATGACGGCCGCCGTGAGGAATTCCGTGAATTCTGCGACGAGGTCGGGGTGCAGTACATCACCCGGACCAACAACAGCCACGCCAAGGCCGGCAACATCAATGCGGCGCTGAAGAAGACCACGGGCGACTACGTGGCCATCTTCGACTGCGACCACATGCCGACCCGCTCGTTCCTGCAGATGTCGATGGGCTGGTTCCTCCATGACGAAAAGATGGCGGTGGTGCAGACCCCGCACTATTTCTTCTCTGCCGATCCGTTCGAACGCAACCTGGGCAACTTCGGCCGCGTGCCCAACGAAGGCGAGCTGTTCTACGGCCTGCTGCAGGATGGCAACGACCAGTGGAACGCGACCTTCTTCTGCGGCTCCTGCGCGGTGATCAAGCGCGGCCCGCTGGAGGAAGTCGGCGGGGTGGCGATCGAGACCGTCACCGAGGATGCGCACACCGCCATCCGCCTGCACCGCGCCGGTTACCGCAGCGCCTACATCCCGGTGCCGCAGGCCGCTGGCCTGGCCACCGAAAGCCTCTCGGCGCACGTCGGCCAGCGCATCCGCTGGGCCCGTGGCATGGCGCAGATCCTGCGGGTGGACAACCCGATGTTCGGCAAGGGCCTGAGCTTCGTGCAGCGGCTCTGCTACACCAACGCGATGCTGCACTTCTTCTATGGCCTGCCACGGATCATCTTCCTGACCGCGCCGCTGGCCTTCCTGTTCTTCGGCGCCCATGTCATCCACGCCTCGGCGCTGATGATCCTGGCCTACGCGCTGCCGCACATCGTGATGGCCAACCTGACCAACCTGCGTGTGCAGGGCAAGCATCGCCATCTGCTGTGGAACGAGGTGTACGAGACCACGCTGGCCTGGTACATCCTGCGCCCGACCCTGATGGCGGTGATCAACCCCAAGCTGGGCAAGTTCAACGTCACCGCCAAGGGCGGCCTGGTCCAGCGCAGCTACTTCGATGCGCAGATCGCCCGCCCGTACCTGTTGCTGCTGCTGTTGAACCTGGCCGGCGTGATCGCCGGCATCGTGCGGATGGTGATGGCCGAGACCAGCGGCGAGGTCAATACGATCTGGTTGAACCTGGGCTGGACCGTCTACAACATGATCATGCTTGGCGCGGTCATCGCCACCTCCAGCGAACAGCGCCAGATCCGCCGCGCGCACCGCGTGCCGCTGAACATGCGCGCCGTGCTGCATCTGCCTGATGGCCAGGCGCTGCCGTGCCGCACGCTGAACTTCTCCACCGGTGGCATGGCGATCCGCCTGGACCAGGTGCAGCCGGTACAGCCGGGCACACGCGTCGAGGTCGAGCTGGCCCATCGCCAGCGCAGCCAGCGGTTGCCGGCCGAAGTGCGGCATGACCGCGACGACCAGGGCATCAGCATCCAGTTCGGTGAGCTCACCCTGGAACAGGAGCGCTGGCTGGTCACCTCCACCTTCGCCCGCGCCGATATCTGGGTAAAGCTGTGGGGTCGCCATGACCGCGATACCTTCCTGCGTTCCACCACCGACGTCCTCAAGGCCAGCATGCGCGGCTTCCACCGCCTGGGCAGTTTCGTTCTTGCGGGAGGCCGCAAGGATGGCCCCACCCCGCCGCGCACCGGAGATTCCGCATGACCCGTCGTGACCGTTCCCTGTTCCGCCCGGTGCGCGTGCCGCGTCCGTCCGCCGCAGCGGTGGCGTTCACCCTGACCCTGCTGTGTGGCGCGGTCTACGCGCAGGATCCTGCGGTACCCGCAACGGCCACGCCCGTCGCCGCACCCGCCGATGCCGCCCCGGCAGTGCCGGTGCCGCCTGCCGCGCCAGCGGCTGGTTCGCGGCAGAGCCGCGCCACGCTCAAGCAGCTCGGCATCGATTACGAGATCACTCTGCGCGGCATCCAGGGCACCGCTGGCGTGCCGTTCTCGATCCGCAACGATCAGGTCGTCGATCGCGCCTCGCTGCACCTCAAGTACAGCTATTCCCCGGCGCTGCTGCCCGACCTGTCGCACCTGAAGGTGACCGTCAATGACGTCACCGTAGCGACCCTGCCGACGCCGGTCGACCAGGCCGGGCGGATGATCGAGCGCGATATCGATATCGATCCGCGCATGATCATCGACTACAACCGGATCAACCTGCAGTTGATCGGCCACTACACGCGCGAGTGCGAGGATCCCGACCACACCAGCCTGTGGGCCAATATCGACCGCGCCAGCTACCTGGAGCTGGGCTGGGCGCCGCTGCAGCTGACCAATGACCTGTCGCTGCTGCCGGTGCCGTTCTTCGATGCGCGCGATACCAACCGGCTGGAGCTGCCGTTCGTGTTCACCGGGCAGCCGGGGCAGGGCCTGCTGCAGTCGGCCGGTATCGTCTCCTCCTGGTTTGGCGCGCTGGCCGGCTACCGCGGCGCGTTGTTCCCCGCTTCGATCGATACCGTCCCGCTGGAGGGCAACGCGGTGGTCGTGGCGACCCCGCGCAACCCGCCCGCCGGCCTGGTCCTGCCCGACATCAGTGGGCCGACCCTGGCTGTGATCGCCAACCCCAACGATGCCAACGGCAAGCTGCTGCTGGTGCTCGGCCGCGACGATGGCGAACTGCGCATCGCCGCCACCGCATTGACCCTGGGCGCGCCGCTGTCCGGCCCGACCGCGAGCATTGGCGACTTCAAGGAGATCGCGCCGCGCAAGCCGTACGATGCACCGAACTGGATCCCGAGTGACCGCCCGGTACGCGTTTCCGAGCTGGTCCAGCAGACCAGCGAGTTGAACGTCGTCGGCTACCATCCGGACCTGATCCGGATCGGCCTGCAGTTGCCGCCGGATCTGTTCGTGTGGCGTCGCGACGGCATTCCGTTGGACCTGCGCTACCGCTACACGCTGCCCGAAGGCGCGGACAAGTCCGCGCTGAACATCAGCATCAACGATGCCTTCGTCACCACGCTGCCGTTGAACGGTCGCCCGGCACCGCGCTCGGTGTCGGACATGCTGTGGAACAAGCTCAAGGCGCCGGGCGCGATGCCGATCCAGCAGAAGGTGATGCTGCCGACCGGACCGTTCTCGTCCAACAGCCAGCTGCGCTTCCACTTCTTCTTCGATCGCCCGCAGGCGGCCGAGTGCAAGAACACCTTCCCGGATGTTTCCGCGGCGATCGATGGGGATACCAGCATCGATCTGAGCGGCTTCGACCACTACATGGCGATGCCCAACCTGGCCGCCTTCGGCAATGCCGGCTATCCGTTCACGCGGCTGGCCGACCTCTCCGAGACCGTGCTGGTGCTGCCGGACAACCCCAATGCCGATGACGTCGGCAACGTGTTGACCCTGCTTGGCCGCATGGGTGCCTCGACCGGTTACCCGGCGCTGCGCAACCGCATCATCGCCGCGCGCCAGGTCGGCGAGCATGCCGACCAGGATCTGGTGGTGCTCGGTTCGCGCCGCAGCCAGCCGCTGTTCGGCGAATGGGCCGCGCACCTGCCGATCGGCGAGGCGGGGCAGTCGCGCCGCGTGCAGCTCTCGGACTGGGTGTTCGAACGCATGCCCTCGTTCCTGTCGCCGGATGCACGCCGCACCGATCTGCCGACCACCGCCGAAGTCTCGGTGCGTCCGGATGCGGGCGACGTCGTGCTGATGGGCTTCGAATCGCCGTTGCGCAAGGGCCGCAGCGTGGTGGCGGTGATGGCCGACGACCCCGCCCAGGTCAACCGCCTGTTCGAAGCGTGGTTCGATCCGGACCGCCTGCGTGATTTCCAGGGCAGCGTGGTGCTGCTGCAGAAAGACAAGGTGCGCAGCCTGGCCGGTAACCAGAGTTACTACGTCGGCCACCTGCCGCCGCTGACCTGGCTGCGTTGGTACTTCTCGCAGAGCCCGCTGCTGCTGGCCGCCTTCGTGGGCCTGGGCTGCCTGTTGCTGGCGCTGATCGCGCGCTGGCTGCTCAAGCGCAATGCCAAGGCACGTATCGGGATGTCCGGCTGAGCATGCGCGACACGTCCGACCCCGCGCCGGCGCCGCCGCGCCGTCGCTTCCTGCAGGCGCTGGCGGCCGCCGGTGTTGCCGCCGCGTTGCCGCTCGATGCCCTGGCGCAGGCCTGTGGCACGCCGTGGCGTGAGTGGCGGGCGTTCGTCGATCGGCATATCGAGGCCGATGGCCGCGTGGTCGACCATCTCAATACCGATCTGCGCAGTACGTCCGAATCGCAGTCCTACGGACTGTTCTTCGCACTGGTGGACAACGATCCGATCCTGTTCGATCGGATCCTGGCCTGGACCCGCCGCCACCTCTGCCGAGGCCGCGCGGATCTCAATCTGCCGGCATGGCTGTGGGGCCGGGCCGCTGATGGCCAGTTCCGCGTGCTCGACAACAACACCGCCTCCGATGGTGAGGTGTGGATCGCCTACGCGTTGCTTGAAGCCGGCCGCTTGTGGAAGCGCCCCGGCCTGGTCGAGGCCGGCCGGCAGACGCTGGCGCTGATGCGCACGGCCGAAGTCGTCGAGCTGCCCGGCTTCGGACCGATGCTGCTGCCGGGCAACCGCGGCTTCGTGCAGGCCGACCGCTGGACGCTCAACCCCAGTTACCTGCCGCTGTTCGTCCTGCGCCGCTTCGCCGCCGTCGATGCACGCGGTCCGTGGGCGCGGCTGGCCGAGCGCAGCGTGGCGATGGTGCGCGCCAGTGCACCGGTCGGCTTCGCGCCGGACTGGATCGCCTGGAACGGCAAGGCCTTCGTGGTCGACCCGGCCAAGGGCGCGACCGGCAGCTACGATGCCATCCGCTGCTATCTCTGGGCGGGCATGACCGACCCGGCCGATCCGCTGCGACGCACCTTGCTCGATGGCCTGTCCGGCCCGGTATCGCTGCTGCGCGCGCAGGCCGGCTTCGCCGAGAAAATCGAGACGCGTCGTGGCGTTGGCACCGGCGCACCGTCGCCGGGCTTTGCCGCAGCGCTGCTGCCGTATCTCAGTGCCCTCGGCCAGCCCGCGCTGGCCAAGGTGCAGCTGGCGCGGATTCCCGCGGCCGGCACCCTCAACTATTACGATCGTGCCCTGGTGCTGTTCGGCAAGGGCTGGATGGATCGCCGCTACCGTTTTTCTGCCGATGGGCGACTGCTGCCCGCGTGGAGTTCGCCATGTTCCGCAAGACCCTGACACCCCTTTGCCTGGTCGGCCTGTGCGTGTTGACCGTGCCGGCCTTTGCGCAGAACGCGTCATCGACGCAGCAACTGGTCAGCCAGGGCAACTACTGGCAGGACCAGGGCCGCGAGGACCTGGCGGCCGATGCGTGGCGCAAGCTGCTGGCGACCGATCCCAACCAGGCCGATGCGCTGCTCGGCCTGGGCCTGATCGACCTCAACCAGGGCCGCCGTGCCGAAGCGCAGAAGCGTCTGCAGCAGCTGCAGGCACGTCATCCCTCCTCGGCGCAGACCACGCGCCTGCGCATGGCGCTCGGCGGCGGTGGAGGTGGCAACCAGCTGCAGACCGCCCGTCGCGCGGCGGCAGCCGGTCGCTATGTCGAAGCGGTGCGCGCCTATGACGAAGCGTTCGGTGCCGGCGGCCCGCCCAATGATCTGGCGCTGGAGTACTACCAGGTGCTCGCCGGTACGCCCGAAGGCTGGACGCGTGCCCGCGACGGCCTGCGCCGTATCGCCACCGGCAACAACAACCCGGCCAAGCTCGCGCTGGCCCAGGTGCTGACCTATCGCGAGCCGACCCGGCGCGAAGGTATCGCCCAGCTGCGCGCACTGAGCCAGGCCAACGATACCGCCGGTCCTGCGCGCGCGGCCTGGCGCCAGGCGTTGCTGTGGCTCAACGCCACCAACGCCGATGCGCCGCTGTACCAGGCCTTCCTGGAGGTGGTGCCGAACGATCGCGAGGTGGCCGCCAAGCAGGCGCAGCTGCGTGAGCAGGCCATCGCCAACCGTCCCGCGCCGCAGGACCCGAACCAGCGCCTGCTCGGCGAGGGCTTCCGCGCGTTGGACAGCAACAACCTGCCCCAGGCCGAAGCCCGCTTCGCGCAGGTGCTGCGCGCGCGGCCGCGTGATGCCGAGGCGCTCGGCGGGCTGGGCTCGGTGCGCCTGCGCCAGGAGCGCTTTGGTGAAGCCAATGAACTGCTGCGCCCGGCCGCCGCGATCAACGGCAAGTGGCGCAGTGCCGCCGATGCCGCGCGCTACTGGCTGACCCTGCAGGAGGTGCGTCGCCAGCCCAGCGGCGATGCCATCACCCGCGTGCAGCAGGTCATCGCGCTGCAGCCCAAGGAGCCCGCCGGCTACGTCGCGCTGGCCGACCTGCAGAGCGGCAGTGATCCGGTCGCGGCCGAACGCAGCTACCGCAAGGCACTGGAACTGGAGGCCGGCAACGCCGGTGCGCTGCAGGGCCTGGTCGGTCTGCTGGGTCGCCTGGGCCGCGCCGATGAAGCGGCCGCGTTGTTCGACCGGCTGACCCCGGCCCAGCAGGAAAGCGCCGGTGGCCAGTCCGTCCTGCGTGCCAACCTGGCCCGCGCCCGCGCACAGCAGGCGCTGGCCGAGGACAGTATCGAGATGGCGCAGATCGAATTGGAAGATGCGCTGCTGGTACAGCCGCGCGATCCGTGGCTGCGGCTGGAACTGGCGCGCCTGTACAAGCGTGCCGGCCGCCCCGACCAGGCCAACGGCGTGATCGAGGGGCTGCGCGCGCTGGATGACAGCTCGGCGACCTCGTTGTATGCCCAGGCGCTGTTCGCCCAGGAAAACAGTGACTGGCCGCGCGCGTATGCGTTGCTCGAACGCATTCCCACCGCCTCGCGTGATTCGGAAATGACCGCGCTGCACGACACCGCGTGGGTGCAGGTGCAGGCCGCCCAGGCGCGCTCACTCATGCAGCGCCAGCGCAGCGGCGAAGCGCAGTTGCTGCTGGCCCGCGCCGAAGCTGCACTCGGCGACCGGGTCAAGAATCCGTCCATCGTGGCCGCGTTGGCCGGTGCCTACGCCGACATCGGCAGCCAGCAGCGCGCCCTCGTGCTCGCGCAGCGCCTGATTGAAGGCGGTTCGCCCAGCGTCGACAACCGTCTGGAATATGCCTCGGTGCTGCTGCGCGCCGGTCGCGACGGCGAAGTCGCCGCGATCCTGCGCCAGCTCGCCGACGTGCCGCTCTCGGCGAGCCAGCAGACCCGTTTGAACGATCTGCGCAGCGGCTACGTGTTGCGCCAGGTCGATGCGCTGCGCGAACTCGGCAATCTTGAAGGCGCGTACGCGGTGTTGGCCCCGGCGCTGGCCGAGCGCCCGCAGGACCCGCGCAACATCGCCGCCCTGGCACGGCTGTATGCCGCCGCGGGCGACAACGGCCAGGCCCTGGCGCTGTATCAGCAGCAGCTGCAGTTGGCGCCGGGCGATCTGGATGCGATGGTCGCCGCGGCTGGCAGTGCCGCGGCGATGCGCGACATGGACCTGGCCGAACAGTATCTCGAGCGCGCGCTGAAGCAGGCACCGGAATCGCCGGATGTGTTGGCGGCGGCAGGGCGTGTGTATCGCGCGGCCGGCAAGAACCGCCGCGCCGAAAGCTACTTCCGCGCGTCGCTGGCAGCCGCCGCGAAGGGCAGTGGCCAGCTCGACAATGGCTACCCGCAGGCGAGCACCGCAATGCTGGCAGGCGGTGGCAGTTTCAATCCGTTCGCCGGGCTCAACCGTGGCGGTGTCACCCGTACTGCGGCGCTGCGCGACGGTGGCCTGCCGTTGCCGGCCGCCACTGCACGCCTGGCTGCCGAACCGCTGCCGATGGACGCCGGTCCGTCGATGGCCATGAGCCTGGGCCCGGCCAGCGTCACTCCGGTGATCGATGCCGATGGCCTGCCGGACCCGGTCATGGCCACGGCTGCGGCCAGTGGCGGTGTCGCGCTGCCGTTGCCCGTGCCCGGCTCGCGCCAGGTGCCCAGCCAGGCGAGCGCACCGCGCGCCTCGCGCAACACCGCGCTTGGCCCGCTGCCGCCGGCTACCACTGGCAACGGCGTGCTCGATGAGCTGCGCGCGCTCAAGGCCGAGAACAGCAGCAGCCTGGCGGTCGGCGCGGCATACCGCACCCGCGCGGGTGAAGCCGGCATGGGCCAACTCGATGATCTGCAGGTGCCGCTGGAAGGGCAGTTCGCGGTCGGCGATGGCAAGCTCAAGGTCACGGTCACCCCGACCGTGCTCGATGCCGGTCGCCCCGATCCCGAATACACCAGTGCCAGCCGCTTCGGCGGTGGCCCGCAGGCCGCCTTGGCCGGTGCACTGGCCGCCGACCGCACACCGGTCGATGACCTGGTCGGCTCGTCGCTGTACCAGACGCTGCTGACCCGTGGCGAGAGCAATGCCACCCGCAATCTGATCTACGACCGCGCCCTGGACAACGGCCGTTACCAGGAGCTGTTCAACCAGACCGATGGTTCGCTCACCCAGGCCGAACGTGCGGCGGCCGCGCGTGCGCTGCTGTTTGCCGATCCGCTGCCGAGCTACATCCTCAGCCGTGACCTGGCCAACACACCGATCAGCGACATCGCCACCCAGGTGCTGGGCAATGCCGGCCTGGTGCGCGGGCTGACTGCGGCCGAGCAGGCCCAGCTCAAGACACTCGCCCAGGGCGGTGGTGGATCGCAGACCCCACAGGCCTTCCAGGACACCCTGTACGCGATGGTGGCCAATGCGGCCGGCTCGCAACGGATGAGCTCGCAGGATGCCA
The DNA here is from genome assembly GCF_039673205.1 of Stenotrophomonas sp. TWI809. Classification (NCBI taxonomy): domain Bacteria; kingdom Pseudomonadati; phylum Pseudomonadota; class Gammaproteobacteria; order Lysobacterales; family Lysobacteraceae; genus Stenotrophomonas; species Stenotrophomonas sp. TWI809. Next base: position 114,806 of record NZ_JBDJLE010000011.1, read on the forward strand.
GCGGTGCCGGCGTCTCGGTGGGTTACGAACGTGGTGGCTTCCGCGCCGATGTGGGCAGTACGCCGCTTGGCTTCGATGACACCCAGATCGTCGGCGGGATCGGCTACCGCGGCCAGATCGGCGATGCGCTGACCTGGTCCGGCGAAGCCTCGCGCCGCGCCGTGACCGACAGCCTGCTGTCGTTCGCCGGGGTGGAAGACGGGCGCAACGGCCTGCGCTGGGGCGGGGTGACTGCCAGCGGCGCCAAGCTCGCCGCCACCGTCGACAACGGACAGCTCGGCGGCTATGCCAGCGCGTCCTGGCACCGCCTGGAAGGTGAGAACGTGGCCGACAACGACCGCCAGGAAGTCGGTGTGGGCGTATACGTGCACGCGCTGGAAACCACCAACCAGTCGCTGACCGCCGGCCTGAACCTGACTGCGATGCAGTACGACCGCAACCTCAGCGGCTTCACCTACGGCCACGGTGGCTACTTCAGCCCGCAGCGCTATGTGGATGTCGGCTTCCCGGTGCACTGGAACGGTCGTACGTCCAGCGGCCGCGTGGCCTGGCAGCTGGATACCAGCGTCGGCGTACAGCACTTCAAGGAAGAGGCCGCGCCGTACTTCCCGACCAATCCGGCGATGCAGCAGGCTGCCTACGAGGCCGCCTCGATGGCCGCGCTGCTCGGCCTGACCACGGAGTATGTCGATCCGGTCTACACCGGCCAGACCAAGACCGGCGTGTCCTACAACCTCAGCGCCGCCGCCGAATGGCAGCTGTCCTCGCAGCTGTTCCTGGGCGGGCGCATGGAGTTCAACAACGCGCGTGACTACCGACAGTTCGGCACCAGCCTGTACCTGCGCTTCCTGCTCGACCGCCTCGGCGCCGGGCTGGGCAAGCAGCCGCAGCCGCTGCGCTCGCCGTACGCCTCGGGTGAATGATCACCGTCATGCGCTGATAACCGGCCCGCTGCCAGGCTTTACCTGGCTGCGGGTGTCCCGCAGGCTTGGCTGGTTCCTGCTGTGAAGAGGCTGATGTCCCGTGACTGAATCCCGAGCGTTCCACCCGATGCGCCGCCGCCTGCTGCAGGCGCTGGCCGTGACCCCGCTGCTGGCCTGTTCGGCCAATGGTCCGGCACGTGGCCCCGGCCCGTGGACGGCGTGGCAGGTGATGCGCGCCTCCAGCGTGACCCCGGACGGCCGCATGGTCGACCATAACAACGCCGACCAGCGCTCGACCTCCGAAGGCCAGTCCTACGCGCTGTTCTTCGCGCTGGTGGACAACGATCAGCCGCTGTTTGACCGCCTGCTGCGCTGGACCGAGGACAACCTCGCCGGTGGCAGCATGACGCAACGCCTGCCGGCCTGGTTGTGGGGGCGCGATGCCGCCGCCAATGCGTGGAAGGTGCTCGACGACAATCCCGCCAGCGACTCGGACGTGTGGCTGGCCTACACCCTGCACGAAGCCGCGCGGCTGTGGAAGCGCCCGGCGCTGCGGCAGACCGCCGAGGCGATGCTGGCCGCGATCCAGGTGCAGGAACTGGTGGATGTGCCGGGCCTGGGCACGATGCTGCTGCCGGGGCCGAATGGGTTTGCGACCGAAGATACCTGGCGCTTCAATCCCAGCTACGTACCGTTGCCGCTGCTGCGCCGGTTCGCCGCACTGGACCCGACCGGGCCGTGGACGACCGTGATCGGCAACAGCGTTCGATTGCTGCGCGATACCGCGCCGCACGGCTTTGCGCCGGACTGGACCGCGTGGCGCGACGGCGGTTTCATCGCCGATCCGGACAAGGGCCCGCTGGGCAGTTACGACGCGATCCGCTGTTATCTGTGGGCGGGCATGACCGCGGTCAACGATCCCAGCTTCCGTCCGGTGCTGGAGGCCCTGCATGGCCCGCTGACGGTACTGCGCGATGGCCAACCCATACCCGAGAAGGTCAACACGCTCACCGGCGTGCGCGAGGGCACCGGCAACTACGGCTTCCATGCCGCCTTGGTGCCCTACCTGCAGGCGCAGGGCGAAGCAGACCGCGCAAAGGCGATGGTGGCCGGCCTGCCAACGCCGGAGCAGCAACGCGCCGCGCCGCCGCGCTATTACGAGCAGGTGCTCAGCCTGTTTGCCCTGGGCTGGTACGAAGGCCGTTATCGCTTCGCCGCCGATGGCCAATTGCGGCCGTCCTGGGCGTGATCCGCCGCCTACCGACCGCAGCTCGGTAGGCGCACCCTCATTCCAGCGCGTAACGCAGCACGAACAACCCGGCCACCAGCCATACCGCCGGGTGCACCTCGCGCCAGCGCCCGGTGCCGGCCTTGAGCACCGCATACGCGATGAAGCCGAAGGCCAGGCCATTGGCGATGGAGTAGGTGAACGGCATCGCCAACGCGCACAGGGCGGCCGGCACCGATTCGGTCAGGTCGCCCCAGTCCACATCGACCAGCTCACGCAGCATCAGCCCGGCCACGAACAGCAGGGCAGGGGCGGTGGCGTAGCCGGGCACCATCGCCGCCAGCGGCGAAAACAGCAGCGCGGCCAGGAACAGCGCGGCCACCACCAACGCGGTCAACCCGGTGCGGCCACCGGCCTGCACGCCCGAAGCGCTTTCAGCGAAGGCGGTGGTGCTGCTGGTCCCGAGCAGCGAGCCGGCCACGATCGCGGTGCTGTCGGCCAGCAACGCGCGGCCGAAGCGCTTCTGTGCGCCCGGTAGTTTCAGCAGCCCCGCGCGACCGACCACGCCGTACAGCGTGCCGGTGGCATCGAACACTTCCACCAGCACGAACACCAGCACCACCTGCAGCAACACCGCGATCGGCGCGCCGCCGTTGTGGTGCAGCAGCCCGGGCAGGTCCAGCTGCAGGAAGGTGGGGGCCAGGCTGGGCGGCAGCGACACCAGCCCAAGGAACTGCACGTCACCGAGCAGCCACGCCGCGCCGGTGACGGCCAGAATGCCGATCAGGATCGCGCCACGCACCTTGCGCGCCTCCAGGATCGCGATCAGCAGGAAGCCAGCCAGTGCCAGCAGCGGCGGCGCGGTGTTGAGCGGACCGAGTGCGACCAGCGTGTCGGTGTTGGCGATGATCACCCCGGATTTCTGCAGCGCGATGATCGCCAGGAACAGCCCGATGCCGGCCACGATCGCCGCACGCAGCGAGGGCGGGATGCCCGCCACCAGCCAGGCCCGCACGCCGGTGAGCGACAGCGCCAGGAACACCAGTCCGGATATGAAGACGGCGGCCAACGCCTGCTGCCAGGGCAGGCCGGCCGCGCCGACCACGGTGAAGGCGAAGAACGCGTTCAGGCCCATGCCCGGGGCCATGCCGACCGGGAAGTTGGCGGCGAACGCCATCACCAGCGAACCCAGTGCCGCGGCCAGGCAGGTGGCCACGAACACCGCGCCCGGGTCCATCCCGGTGGTGGCCAGGATGTCCGGATTGACGAAGACGATGTAGGACATCGTCAGGAAGGTGGTCAGCCCGGCCAGCACCTCGGTACGCACGGAGGTGCCGTGCTGCTGGAGCTGGAAGACGCGTTCGAACAGGGACATCGCAGATCTCTCGTGCCGGGGGCGCACTGCCTCGCCCAGGCGGACCTGCGGGTGCGTCGTGTGGCGGGTTAGAAGTGGTAATTCATCTTCAGCGTAACGCTGCTGTAGTCGGTATGGAAGCTGCGGCGGGCCGCGTCGGGGTAGTTCGGATCGTGCAGCTGCACCGGGCTGGAGCCCAGGTTGGTGTAGCGGTACTCCACGCCGGCGGACAGGCGCTCGTTGAACCGCACCAGCACGCCTGCACCGACATTGACGCCGGTGGAAACATGGCGGGCGCCGGTCTCGAATTCCGCCACGCGGCAGCCGTTGGTTTTCTCGACCAGCGATGTGTCGCAGCCCAGCGTGTATTCCTGGCGGGCCACGGTCACGCCGGTGGTCAGGTAGGGCAGCACCGGGCCGACCGCATAGCCGAGCATCAGGTTGACCGACCCCGACCGGGTCACCGCGTCCTTGCCGTAGTACGGGCTGTGCGGGTGGTGTTCGCGGTCCTTCCAGTCGCGGTCGATGCTGCCGATAGCGAGGCTGCCTTCGATGCCCGTCACCACGTTGCTGTCGAACTGCCAGGTGCGGCCGGCCTGCACGCCGCCGGTGAACCCGCGCGGGCTTTTTTCAGAGGCGTTGGCGTTGCTGCGGTCCTGGCTCTTGCCTTCTGCATGGCTCGCCTGGACGCCCATGTAGCGGCCTTCCCAGTTCGCCGGCGCCGCCGCGGCGGTGCCCGACAGCAGCAGGGCTGCGGTACTCATGACCAGTGCTTTCATTGGTGGTTTCCTACGTTGACCGCGATTGCAGGGTGCAATTGCGTGGGGTGCGTAGGAGACCTGAAGTCGTTATCTATGGATATGCAATTAATTGCATTCTGGTGCCTATGGCCAGCGGTGGGTACCGACCGGAATGTAAAACGGCCGCGCAGTGCGCGGCCGTCGGTGAAGCGTCACGACCAACGGTCGTGATCTGCCAGGTTACTTCAGCGCCTTGAAGCGCAGGCGCTTCGGTGCGGCGTCGTCGCCCATGCGGCGGCGCTTGTCTTCTTCGTACTCGCGGTAGTTGCCCTGGAAGAACTCCACGTGCGAGTCGCCTTCGAACGCCAGGATGTGGGTCGCGATGCGATCCAGGAACCAGCGGTCATGCGAAATCACGAAGGTGTTGCCCGGGAACTCCAGCAGCGCATCTTCCAGCGCACGCAGGGTTTCGATGTCCAGATCGTTGGACGGTTCATCGAGCAGCAGCACGTTGCCACCCTGCAGCAGGGTCTTGGCCATGTGCAGGCGGCCACGCTCACCACCGGACAGCGAGCCGACCAGCTTCTGCTGGTCCTGGCCCTTGAAGTTGAAGCGGCCGATGTAGGCGCGCGACTGGATCTCCACGCCATTGATGTTGAGGATGTCCAGGCCGCCCGCGATTTCCTGGAAGACGTTGTGGTTGCCTTCCAGCGCGTCGCGGCTCTGATCCACGTAGGACAGCTTGACGGTCGGGCCGACCACGATCTCGCCGGTGTCCGGTTTTTCCTGGCCGGTGATCATCTTGAACAGGGTCGACTTACCGGCACCGTTGGGGCCGATGATGCCGACGATCGCGCCACCCGGCACCAGGAAGTTGAGGTTGTCGAACAGCAGGCGATCACCGAACTTCTTGGAGACGTTCTTGAACTCCATCACCGCATTGCCCAGGCGCTCGCCCGGCGGAATGAAGATTTCGTTGGTCTCGTTGCGCTTCTGGTAATCCACCGACTGCAGCTCTTCCAGGCGGGCCAGACGGGCCTTGCCCTTGGTGCGGCCACCCTTGGCGTTCTGGCGCGACCACTCCAGTTCCTTCTGGATCGCCTTCTGGCGGGACTTTTCCTGGTTGTCTTCCTGACGCAGGCGGTCGTCCTTCTGGGTCAGCCAGTCGGTGTAGTTGCCCTTCCACGGAATGCCGCGGCCGCGATCCAGTTCCAGGATCCACTCGGCGGCGTTGTCCAGGAAGTAGCGATCATGGGTGACGGCCACGACGGTGCCGGTGTAGCGGGCCAGGAACTGCTCCAGCCATTCCACGGACTCGGCGTCCAGATGGTTGGTCGGTTCATCGAGCAGCAGCATGTCCGGCTTCTGCAGCAGCAGGCGGCACAGCGCCACACGACGCTTTTCACCACCGGACAGGGTGCCCACGATGGCTTCCCACGGCGGCAGGCGCAGCGCATCGGCGGCCACGTCCAGCTGGTTTTCCAGGGTGTGTGCATCGCCGGCGGCCAGGATCGCCTCCAGGCGCTCCTGTTCCTTGGCCAGCTTGTCGAAGTCCGCGCCTTCCTCGGCATAGGCCAGGTAGACGGCGTCCAGCTGGGCCTGGGCCTGCAGCACTTCGCCCACGCCTTCCTCGACCGATTCACGCACGGTCTTGGTCGGGTCCAGCTCCGGTTCCTGGGCCAGGTAGCCGACCTTGATGCCGGCCTGCGGGCGGGCTTCGCCCTCGAAATCGGTGTCCACGCCGGCCATGATCTTGAGCACCGTCGACTTGCCGGAGCCGTTCAGGCCCAGCAGGCCGATCTTGGCACCCGGGAAGAACGACAGCGAGATGTCCTTGATGATCTGCCGCTTGGGCGGGACCACCTTGCTGACGCGGTTCATGGTGTAGATGTATTGCGAGGACATGAGGTCTCCGAAGGCGCAACCCTGCGCCCGTTCCGGACGGAACAGGAACAGATGGAAGAAAAGGATGCCCCGATTATAGCCGGAAGCGATCAGTGCCGCCGGGAGCCACGAGCCCCGGGGCTTGCCGCCGCCTGAATGCGGGGTCAAAGCGCTTGAATTGGAAACCGTTTCCAGCCGGAGACCGTTCAGACGGCGTGCGCATGATGGAGCCATCAACCCACCAAGCGAGGCCAATCATGCGCATGAATCGATTTGTGGTCGGGGCCGTCGCCTCGCTGCTGGCCTTGGGCACCGTGGCCCCGGCCTTCGCCGATGACCATCGTGGCCGCGGTCACGACCGCCGGGAGTGGCGTGATGACCGCCGCGACAACCGCCACGATCGCCATGACCGGCACGATCGTCATGACCGTCGCGAGGTCCGCCACGACCGCCGTTACGACCCTCGCTACGACAACCGGGGTTACTACCGTCCGGGCCCGCCGCCGCCGCGCGTGGTCTATCGCCCGGCCCCGGGCTACGGCTCCTACGGCTGGGCGCGCGGCCACCGTTACCGCGAGTACTACGGCGGCCCGGTGTACGTGGTGAACGATTACAGCCGCTACTCGGTGCGCCGCCCGCCGCGTGACCACCACTGGATCCGCGACGACCGCGGCAACCTGCTGCTGGTCGCCATCGCCACCGGGATCATTGCCGACTACGTGATCAACCGGTAAGCCCGCCGGCAGGCGCGCTTGACGGCCTGGACGGCGCCCTTCGGGGCGCCGTTCCGCGTTCCGGGGCCGCGCGCCGGGATTGGTCACCCCGCGCCGCGGGGACTACAATCCAGAGCTCGCGCTGTACCCCCTCTGCCTGCCTGGAGTAACCGATGTTCCCGCGTGACGTCCGCATCGAAACCTACGATCCCGAACTGGCCAAGGCCATCGCCGCCGAAACCCAGCGCCAGGAAGACCACGTCGAGCTGATCGCCAGCGAGAACTACACCAGTCCGGCGGTGATGGAAGCCCAGGGCAGCCAGCTGACCAACAAGTACGCCGAAGGCTACCCGGGCAAGCGCTACTACGGTGGCTGCGAGTACGTGGACATCGCCGAACAGCTGGCCATCGACCGCCTCAAGCAGCTGTTCGATGCCGACTATGCCAACGTGCAGCCGCACAGCGGCTCGCAAGCCAACCAGGCGGTGTACTTCGCGCTGCTGCAGCCGGGCGACACCATCCTGGGCATGAGCCTGGCCCATGGTGGCCACCTGACCCACGGTGCCAAGGTCAATGCCTCGGGCAAGCTGTTCAACGCCGTCCAGTACGGTGTCGACGAAGCCGGCCTGATCGACTATGACGAGGTCGAGCGTCTGGCCCTGGAGCACAAGCCGAAGATGGTCGTCGCCGGTTTCTCGGCGTACTCGCAGGTGGTGGACTGGGCGCGCTTCCGCGCCATCGCCGACAAGGTCGGTGCCTACCTGTTCGTGGACATGGCGCACGTGGCGGGTCTGGTTGCCGCTGGCGTCTACCCGAGCCCGCTGCCGCACGCCCACGTGGTCACCTCCACCACCCACAAGACCCTGCGCGGCCCACGCGGCGGCATCATCATCGCCAAGGGCGCCAGCGAAGAACTGCAGAAGAAGCTGCAGTCCATCGTGTTCCCGGGCATCCAGGGCGGTCCGCTGATGCATGTCATCGCCGGCAAGGCCGTGGCCTTCAAGGAAGCGCTGGAGCCGGGCTTCAAGGCCTACCAGCAGCAGGTGGTCAAGAACGCCCAGGCGATGGCCAACACGCTGATCGCGCGCGGCTACAAGATCGTTTCCGGCGGTACCCAGAATCACCTGATGCTGGTCGACATGATCGGCAAGGATGTCTCGGGCAAGGATGCGGAAGCCGCGCTCGGCCTGGCCCACATCACCGTCAACAAGAACTCGGTACCGAACGACCCGCGTTCGCCGTTCGTGACCTCGGGCCTGCGCCTGGGTACTCCGGCGGTCACCACGCGCGGTTACGTGGAGCAGGACTGCGTGGATCTGGCCAACTGGATCGCCGACGTGCTCGACGCCCCGGCCGATGAGGCCGTGATCGCCCGCGTCCGCGACGCGGTCAGCGCGCAGTGCCGCAAGTACCCGGTTTACGGCTGATATGGGCGAGGGCCGGCAACGGCGTACCTACGCCGTGCTGGCCCTTGTCTGCGGCATCGTGGGGATGGCCGGCGGCGGCACGTTCGCCGCCATCGGGGTCTGGGTCGCGTTCCTCGAACCGACCTATCTCGATCGCGCCTCGCGCCTGTTGATCGGGGGCTGGGGAAGTGCGGGCCTGATCGGGGTATTCGGCTGGCTATGGTTGAGCAGCCGCTATCTTCGAGCGGGACGCACCGGCCTGCGTGACAGCGGGGCCTGGCCATGGGCTGCATTGGGCCTTGGGGGGATGGCCGCCGTGGCAGTCGTCGGCATGGCGTTCTGGCAGGCCGCCGCCAGTCCAACGGCGCTGGTCCTGCTGCTGGCGGGGCCGCCGCTGCTGCTGCCGGCGGTCATGCTGGTGCGGCTGCGGCGAACGCAGGGCACCTGACCGGATGCAGGCCCATCGCACACAGCGGCGCATAATGCTTTCGACGGCGCCTTGCCCGCGGCCGTCGCGCGCCTGATGGCAGGCCTGCCGCTGTTCTCCTGTACGGCGCACCTGCTGTGGTTGCGTCGGCGCGCCACCTAGACAGGGCTGGACTCTCCCCCCGTCCATTTGCTGTAGCCGGTCCCTCTCAGGTACCGTTGCGACGCTGCCGTGACCACGGCATGACGTTTTCCTGATGCAAGGCGTTCCATGTACTGTCCGTTCTGCCAGCATGCCGATACCCGTGTGATCGACTCGCGCGTCTCTGAAGACGGGGCGACGATCCGGCGTCGGCGTGAGTGCGAGGCCTGCAACGAGCGCTTCAGTACCCTGGAAACCATCGAACTTAAACTGCCGGCGATCGTGAAAAGCGATGGCAGCCGCGAGGCCTTCGATGCCCGCAAGGTCCGCAGTGGTTTTGACCGCGCGCTGCAGAAGCGCCCGGTTCCCGAGGACAAGATCGAGCTGGCGGTGCGCGCGGTGATGCAGCAGGCGCGTATCTGTGGCGAACGCGAAATCCCCTCGATCAAGGTCGGCGAGTTCGTGATGAACGAGCTGCGCAAGCTCGATCATGTCGGCTACGTGCGGTTTGCCTCGGTGTACCGCAGCTTCGAAGACGTGGCCGATTTCCGCGAGGAAATCGAGAAGCTCGAGCGCGAGCTGCCTTCCAGCACCGAACAGCTGCAGCTGCTCGGCGATGTGATCGCGCTGACCAAGAAAAAGAAAGGCTGAGCCTGCGCCGCATCGCGGCCACCACGGCTGAGCTACCATCGCGGCTGCCTGCCGCCGGACGCTCACCGCCATGACTGAATTTACCGCTCTCGACCACCAGCACATGGCGCATGCGCTGCGCCTGGCCGAGCGCGCCGCGTATACCGCGCGGCCCAACCCGATGGTCGGCTGCGTGATCGCACGCGATGAGGTGGTGGTCGGCGAGGGCTGGCACCAGCGCACCGGCGGCCCGCACGCGGAAGTGTTCGCACTGCGCCAGGCCGGTGAACAGGCCCGCGGTGCCACCGCCTACGTGACCCTGGAGCCATGCGCGCACCACGGTCGCACGCCCCCGTGTGCACTGGCCTTGATCGAGGCAGGGGTGACACGCGTGGTGGCGGCGATGCGCGATCCTTTCCCGAAGGTCGATGGGGGGGGCTTCGTGCTGCTGCGCGACGCCGGCATCGAGGTCGCCGAAGGGTTGATGGCTGCGCAGGCGCGCGAGCTCAACCACGGGTTCCTGTCACGCATCGAGCGCGGCCGCCCGTGGGTGCGGGTGAAGCTCGCGGCCAGTCTGGACGGGCGTACGGCGATGGCCGATGGCCGCTCCAAATGGATCACCGGTGCGGCCGCCCGCGACGATGTGCAGTACTGGCGTGCGCGTGCCGGTGCGATTCTCACCGGCGCGGCCACCGTGTTGGCCGATGACCCGATGTTGACCGTGCGGCTGGCCGATACCGAGGTATTGCCGCCCTTGCGGGTGGTACTCGATGCACGCCTGCGCTCGCTGGCGTGCGCGCGGGTGCGCGAGGGCGGGGCGCCGACCTTGTACGTGCATGACGCCGCGGTCAGCCCGCCGGACGGCGCCGATGCGGAGTTCGCCAGCGTGCCCAGCCATGACGGTCGTCTGGATCTGGGCGCGGTGTTGGCGATGCTCGCCGAGCGCGGCATCAATGACGTGCATACCGAGGCCGGCGCCACCTTGGCCGGCGCGTTGCTGGCTGGCGGCTGGGTCGACGAACTGTTGCTGTACCAGGCGCCCACGTTGCTCGGTGAGCATGGGCTGCCGCTGCTGTCCGGCCTGGGTATCCACGCGATGGAACAGCAGCGCCGGCTGCGCGTGGTGGACAGGCGCCAGGTGGGTGAGGACCTCCGCCTGTTGCTGCGCCCATAAAAAACGGGCCCCTTGCGGGACCCGTTCGATCATGGCGCGGCGCGGACGCCGCAGCCCGATCAGTAACCGATGTGTGTGCCTCCTCTCCACGGGGCGCAGCACTCAGTGGAATAGCTTAACACTTATTTAACTTAAAGCCCCCAGTCAGGGTGCCCTGTTACACTAGCCGCGCCGGTTCGCCGGTACACAAACGTCTTCAGGGCGGGGTGCGATTCCCCACCGGCGGTAGGTGCGCAAGCACGAGCCCGCGAGCGCTTCCCGGTCCTCCGGAAGGTCAGCAGATCCGGTCCGATGCCGGAGCCGACGGTATAGTCCGGATGAAAGAAGACGGTGCGGCCGGGCCTTGGTGCTCGGCGTGCACCTATATGCCTTGCGGCGTTTTTCGCTCACTTTCCGCGGAGAACGTTCCTTGTTTACTGGAATCATCGAAGGCGTCGGCCGTCTGGCCGCACGCGACACCCTTGGCGGCGATGTCCGCTTTACCTTTGACGTGGGCACCCTGCCGTTCGAGAACGTGCAGATGGGCGAAAGCATCGCCATCAACGGGGTCTGCCTCACCGTCATCGCTTATGACGCCACCCGCTTCCAGGCCGACGCCTCGACCGAGACGTTGGGCCTGACCACGCTGGGGCAGCTGGCCGACGGCGCCGTCATCAATCTCGAACGCGCGATGCGCCCGACCGATCGCCTGGGGGGTCATCTGGTCAGCGGCCATGTCGATGGCCTGGGCCAGGTGTTGTCGGTGCATGACGATGCGCGTGCCCAGCGCTGGCGCTTCGCCGCGCCGGCCGCGTTGCTGCGCTACATCGCCAAGAAAGGCTCGATCTGCGTGGACGGAGTCAGCCTGACCGTCAACGAGGTGGACGAGCAGGGCTTCGAGGTCGCTCTCATCCCGCACACCGTGGCCAACACCGCCTTCGCCGCAACGGCCGTGGGCAGTGCGGTCAATCTTGAAATCGATCTGGTCGCCCGTTACGTCGAACGTTTGTTGGGTGCAGGAGCACGCGCATGAATTTCGCCCCCATTCCCGAGATTCTCGAGGACATCCGCCTTGGCCGCATGGTCGTCATCGTCGATGACGAAGACCGCGAGAACGAAGGCGACCTGATCATGGCCGCCGAGCTGGTCAAGCCGTCGGACATCAACTTCATGGTCACCCATGGCCGTGGCCTGGTGTGCCTGCCGCTGACCCGTGAGCGCGCTGCCGATCTCGGCCTGGCGCCGATGGTCCAGGCCAACACCGCGCAGTTCCAGACCAACTTCACGGTCAGCATCGAGGCCGCCGAGGGTGTCACCACCGGTATCTCGGCCTACGACCGTGCGCACACCATCCGCACCGCGGTAAAACCGGACGCCAAGCCGGCCGACCTGCACCAGCCGGGCCACATCTTCCCGCTGATCGCCCAGCCGGGCGGCGTGCTGACCCGCGCCGGGCATACCGAGGCCGGCGTCGATCTGGCCATGCTGGCAGGCCTGGAGCCGGCTGGCGTGCTGGTGGAGATCCTCAACCCCGACGGCAGCATGGCGCGCCGCCCGGAGCTGGAGGTGTTCGCCCGCGAGCACGGCCTGAAGATGGGCTCGATCGCCGACCTGATCGCCTACCGCCTTGCCACGGAGAAGACGGTCGAGCGTGTGGACGAGCGCGAGATCGAGACCGAGTTCGGCCCGTTCACGCTGGTCACCTACCGCGACCGGATCGCGCACGACCTGCACTTCGCGCTGGTCCGCGGCACCCCGGATGCCGAGCCGACCCTGGTCCGGGTGCAGGTGGAAAACCCGCTGGCCGATCTGCTGCACTGGCGCCGCGATGATTTCGGGGTGGCCTCCACCGATGCCCTGCGTGCCATTGCCGCCGCCGAGCGTGGCGTGATGGTGGTGCTGTCGGCGCCGCGCGACACCAACAGCCTGCTGGCCCGCCTGCGCCAGCAGCCGGTGCCGGTGGTGCCGGGCAAGGACAAGGACGTGAGCCAGTGGCGCCGCAACGGGGCCGGGGCGCAGATCCTGTCCGACCTCGGCCTGGGCAAGCTGCGCGTGCTGGGCACCCCCCGCCGCCAGATCGGCCTGGCCGGGTATGGCCTGGAAGTGGTCGAGACGGTGGAGAACGCTTCATCGCCTGCGCGCTGACGCCCCACGATCTGCTTCGCAGATCACGGGCGCCTCTTAACCAAAATCCAGACCCCCGCCGCTTCGTGGCAGCCCCCTGACTCTCAGGGGGCTTTGGCCCCCGACCCGACCCATAACGCATGGCGACCCGGCTACACGCGGCCATGCGCTAGAATATTCACCTATTAAATGGACCCCACGCCGAACATGAGCCATTACGAAGGCGACCTCCGTACTCCGGAAACGGCCCGTTTCGCCATCCTCGCCAGCCGCTGGAATGCCCGCATCACCGACGTGCTGGTGGCCGGTGCGCGGCAGAGCCTGGCCGGCAACGGGATCGACGAGTCCGCCATCGACGTGATCCGCGTGCCCGGCGCATGGGAACTGCCGCTGGTCGCTGCGCGTCTGGCGGCGGCCCATCAGCATGCCGCGATCATCACCCTGGGCTGCGTGATCCGCGGCGATACCCGCCATTACGAACACGTGGCCGACCGCTGCGCCGAAGGCCTGATGCGCGTGCAGCTGGATTTCGGCGTGCCGGTGCTCAATGGCGTGCTGGCGGTGGAACGGGCCGAGGATGCCGAAGCCCGCGCGGGGGGCAGCCACGGCAACAAGGGGGAGGAAGCCGCACTGACGGCGTTGGAAATGGTCAATCTTCTGGAGCAGCTGCCATGAACAAGTCAAACCCGGGCAAGCCCTCCGGTAAGCCCGTCCGCCGTGATGGCGTCGACCCCGTGCTGCGTTCGCGCGCCCGGCGTCGTGCGCTGCAGGCGATCTACGCGTGGCAGATCTCCGGTGGCAATGCGCAGAGCGTGATCGCCCAGTTCGCCCACGAACAGGCCCGCGAAATCGCGGATCTGGCTTACTTCGAAGCGCTGGTGCACGGCGTGCTCGACAACCGCAAGGATCTGGACGCGGCGATCGATCCGTACCTGGATCGCGGCATCGAAGAAGTGGATGCGATTGAACGCGCCGCGCTGCGTGTGGCTGCGTATGAAATGCGTTACCGCCTGGACGTGCCGTACCGCGTCGTGATCAACGAAGCGATCGAATCGGCCAAGCGTTTCGGTTCCGAACACGGCCACACCTACGTCAACGGTGTGCTGGATCGTGCCGCCGTGGAATGGCGCAAGGTCGAATCGGGTCACTGACCCGCCGGTGGCAATGAGCCGCCGGTGGTAATGACCCGCCTGGTAGTGGGGGGGGGGGGGGGGGGGGGCCCCCCAGGGGGGGGGAGATGAAT